>NZ_BAOX01000358.1:0-4426 GCF_000813105.1 Rhodococcus sp. BS-15
CTCGGACTCGGCGCGTGGCTGTACACCGTCGCCACCAACCGCAGGTCGGCGACGCTGGCCGCCACGGTGGCCGTCCGCCGACTCGGCAGTGCGATTCGGTTGTCCGCCAAGATGAGCAAGGTCGCCTCCCCTCCCGACGATCTCGCTGCCGACCTGCCCGACGGCATCGGCCGGATGGAATTGCTGTCCATCGCCAAGGGCCCTGCGGCCATCCGGCGCAGCAGGCGCGAAGGTCGCGAGCGCACTCCTCTGGCGGGGGTGAGCCGTGAACCTGTCCTCGACTGATTCCGGATACCGGTCCATCGCGGATCTCCGGCACAAGCTGTTCGTCCCGTCCGACTGGACCGTCGACTGGCCCGTCGGCACCACCGACTCCGCTGCAGGCACGCGGCGGCGCGCGGGTAGCCGATTGCGCTACTCCGACATCAGCGTTCTCGCCGCACTGTCCGGCCTGGCCTCGATGATCGCGCTGCCGACGCCGGTTCGCGTCGTGCTTCTCACGGTCCTGCTGTTCTTCGGACCCGGTGCTGCCATCCTGTCGTGGGTGCGCATCCCACGCACCGCGGTTCCTGCTGCCCTGCCGATTCTGAGCATCTCGGTGGTGACACTGATGGTGTCGGTGGCGATGTGGGGATACCGCTGGTCGCCCCGGATGTGGACGTTGTGGCTGTGTGTGGCCCTGATCGGGTCGTCGGTGCTCTGGTACCGCAAGTACGGCCGTCCTGATCTGCCGGTGTGGATATCGCGCGCACGTGAGGTCGTCTCTCCGTCGTCGCGAACGTCCGCCCTGGCCACGGTGAAGTTCGTGCTGACCGACCGAGAGACGTTGCGACGCAACGTTGCCGGCTTGATTCTGGCGTTGGCCTTCTTCCTGTGGCTGCCGCTGTTGCCGGGTCTGGAGCGCGCGACGTACTCGCAGTTCGGACTGTTGACCGCCGGAACCGGCCCAGGACTGGTGCTGTGCATGGTTCTGATCATGGCGGCGTTCCTGATCGCGTTGCGGCGTCACCAGTTGCGCACCATGCTGGTCGCCATCGGCCTGGCCATCGTGGTGCAGCGATTCACCGTCACCCTCGTCACCTCCGCTCCGATCTACGACTGGACGTACAAGCACGTCGCCGTCACCGAGTTCGTGCTCGATCTGAACCGGCTGGCTCCGAGCGGAGTCGACATCTACAGCGAGTGGCCCAGTTTCTTCCTCGTCTCGGCCTGGTTCCAGCACGTCACCGGATACGACACCCTGTCTCTGGCGCACGTGTTCGCGCCGATGATCCACGTGGTGCTCGCGGCGGCCGTCTACGGACTGGCGCGGGTCATGAAGTTCGACAAACGCGCGGCGATCACGGCGGCCATGCTCGCCGAGGTCATCAACTGGGTGGGCCAGGACTACTACTCACCGCAGGCGTGGGCCGTCCTGCTCGCCGTGGGCTTCCTGGCGCTGTTGATGTCCTCGTCGCTCACCCGGTCCGCGGCCTACGTGTCGATCGTTCCGTTCGCGGCACTGGTCCCCACGCACCAGCTGACGCCCTACTGGCTGATGGCCGTCACCGGCGTACTGCTGGTGACGCGACGCGCCAAGCCGTGGTGTTGATGATTCCGCTCGGCATCATCTTGCTGGGATACCTGTATCCGCGACTGCCGATCGTGGCACCGTACGGACTCTTCCAGGGGTTCGACCCCGTCCAGAACGCCGCGAGCAACGTCGAGGAGGAGGGCGTGCTCGGCAAACAGATCACGTCTCTGGTCTGCCGCGCACTGTCCGGCGGGGTGTTCGTGTTGGCGTTCGTCTCGGCGATCTACGCCTGGCGCACCAAGAAGACGTTCTGGGCTCCGATGGTGATGGCGTTCGGCTCGATCATGCTGCTCGCCGGCCAGAGCTACGGCGGTGAGGCGATCTTCCGGGTGTACCTGTACGCGATTCCCGGCTGCGTGCTGCTGATCACGCCGTTGTTCCTGGCCCTGTTCGATCGGAAGCCGCCCCAGGATCGACCGTCCCGGGCCCGCAGGATCACCGCCCGGACCTCGGTTGCGGTCGCCACGGCAGGTGCCATCAGCTGTGCCGTGCTGGGCTTGCAGAGCTACTTCGGCCTGTGGCCGATCGTGCTCGAACATCGGCAACAGATCGACGACGCCCGAGCGATGGCCGCGCAGTCGCCGTCCGGCACCTCGATCACGATGCTGTATTCCTCCGGCTACCCGGCCCGGTCGACGTCGGACTACGGACGCTTGACCGAGGCGAACGAGTACTGGGACGTCCCGCTCTACGCGCTGGGCCCCGAGTACATGGAAGGCTTCCCGACGCCCGAGAAGCTCGGCGAGATCGACTACAACGCGTCGGTCAGCGACACACCGACATACATGGTCCTCACCCGTCAGTCGCTCGAGGCGATGCAGTACTACGGGTTCGTTGCCGACGATGAGGTCGCCCGTTTCCGGCAGTGGCTCTCGACCAACTCGGCGTGGTCGGTGCGGTATCAGGACCCCGACACGATCGTTTACCAGTACCAGTCTCGTTGACGGTGTCACAAACTATGACGTGAATCTCCAAACAATCTCCCAGTTGGTTTGTTTGCAGCTTGACAAACTCGTAGCTTCTTTTAAGCTTGCTTTCAGTCAAAGGAAACAGGTTCTTACGCTTCGGAACGAACGTCAGGACACTGTCTGTGGATGCGGCGGGGGTCGATTCACGGAGTTCGGAGACATCTGCCCATCGCACTCGACCCATGTGGAATGGATATGTTGAATCGTCAGAATCCCCGCGTCAGTGTCGTCATCCCGACGCTCAACGAGGCCGCGAACCTTCGTCACGTCCTCCCCCTGCTCTCTCACGACTACGAGCTCGTGCTGGTCGACGGTGGATCCGTCGACGGCACCATCGACGCGGCACGCGAGATCCGCGGTGACATTCGCATCATCAAGCAGACCCGCAAGGGCAAGGGCAACGCGCTCGCCTGCGGCTTCGAGGCCGCTACCGGTGACATCATCGTCATGTTCGACGCCGACGGTTCCGCCGATGCTGCCGAGATCCCGCGCTTCGTCGACGCCTTGATCGCCGGTGCCGACTTCGCCAAGGGCAGCCGGTTCTGCGAGGGTGGCGGAAGCCACGACATCACGCCGCTGCGCCGCGCCGGCAACGGTGGCCTTCACCTCGTGGCCAACACGCTCTTCGGAACTCGCTTCTCGGATCTCTGCTACGGCTACAACGCCTTCTGGCGCGATCTGGTGCCGGTCCTGGACCTGCCCGTCGTCGATCAGCCGGGTGCCGAGGGCATGATGCTCTGGGGCGACGGTTTCGAGATCGAGACCATCATCAACTGCCGCTTCGCCGAGGCGTCCGTGCGCATCGAGGAAGTGCCGAGCGTCGAGCTGGCCCGCATCTACGGCCAGAGCAATCTGCGCACCTTCTCCGACGGCTTCCGGGTGCTACGCACCCTGATGACCGAGCGCATGCGGGCACGCAAGATCGCCCGCAAGTCCATCGCCCGTCCGTTGCGAGAGTCGATCGACGCCCGTACCGACATGGACCTCGAGTTCGAGGCTCTGGAGTCGTACAACGAGGTTCTCGAACTCCGCGAGAAGACGGCGTGAGTCTGCCGACTTCCTCGGTTGTCATCTGCGCGTACACGTTGGCTCGATGGTCCGAACTCCGGGCCGCCGTATCGGCCGTCCTCGATCAGGATGTGCCTGCCGACGAACTGATCATCGTCATCGATCACAATGCGCAACTGGCCGAACGTGCACGCGACGAGTTCTCGCCGCTGCACCGGACCGTGAACGTGGTGGAGAACAACCACCCTCGCGGCCTCTCCGGAGCGCGCAACACCTCGCTCGATCTTGCAACCGGTGAGATCGTCGTCTTCTTGGACGACGACGCCTCACCGCGCACCACAGAGTGGCTCGGAGCCATTCTGTCCCATTACTCGGACGATGCCGTGTACGCCGTTGGGGGCTCTGCATACCCGGTATGGCCGGACAAGCGTCCGGCCTTCTTACCGGCCGAGGTAGTGGGTGAACCCGGCGAACTCGATTGGGTCGTCGGGTGCACCTACCGCGGGCAGCCAACGGAAACCGCTCAGGTCCGCAATCTCATGGGCGCGAACATGTCGTTCCGCCGTGAGCCCGTCGTCGCACTCGGCGGATTCGTCTCCGGCATCGGCCGGATCGGACGCGTCCCACTCGGCTGCGAGGAGACGGAGCTGTGCATCCGACTGCGCCAGACGCATCCGGACGCGCAAATCGTGTTCGATCCCTCGATCGTCGTCGATCACACGGTCAGCGCAGACCGCACTCGTCCGCGCTACCTCATCACGCGCAGCTACGCCGAGGGCGTGTCCAAGGCCGCCATCGCCCGGTTGATCGGGGCCGAGGACGCACTGTCCTCGGAGCGGGCCTACACCGCCAAGATCCTGCCTCGCGCAGTCGGCCG
>NZ_BAOX01000357.1:0-4445 GCF_000813105.1 Rhodococcus sp. BS-15
GGCGCGCAGCGCTGCACCGGCCTGACGCTTGGATCGGCTCTCGAACCATCGTCCGGCCAGGATGAAGGTGGTCACGCCGGCTGCGGCCTCGAGGTAGATGTTGCCTGCACCGTCCGTTCGCGCGATCGTGAACTCGAACGGATGCGTCATACCGGGTGTGCCTGCGGTGCCGAAGAACAGTGCGTACAGCGACCACCCCAACGCCGCGAGGGTGCCCATGCTGACGAGGGTGTCCATGGTCGAGGTGCCGTGCCGCAGGTTGGTCCATGCGGCGCGGTGGAACGGCAACGCGCCCCACACGACCACGGGCGCGGCGAGAGTCAACGACAGCCACTGCCAGTTGGTGAACTGCAGCGCCGGAATCATTGCCATCGCGATCACCGGCACACTGAGCACCGCCGAGACGATCAATCGCTGCTTCAACGGGTCGGTGGGAAGCTCGTCGACCGGTTCGGCCGCGGGCAGAGTCGCGGTGTAGCCGGCGGCTTCGACTGCCGCGATCAGGTCCTCGGTGGCCACGCCGTCACTGGTGACACGCGCCTTCTCGGTGGCGTAGTTGACCGTCGCCGATACCCCGTCGAGCTTGTTGAGCTTGCGTTCGATGCGGTTGGCGCACGACGCACAGGTCATGCCGCCGAGGATCAGTTCGGTTTCCTGGCTCATGACTGTCCCTCCTGTGCCTCGATGGTGAATTCGGCTGTGTGTACGACGCCCCCGTGCTGGAAGTCCAGGTAGGGCGCGTATGTTCCCGCGGTCGGCGCAGCCGCCGCGTCGTGCGAGTCGTGGTCGGTGTGCGAGTCGTGGTCGGTGTGCGACGCCACGGGGGGCGGGACGTCGGGTCCGATCTTGTCCCCGACGAACAGCGCCGCCAGGAACAGGAACGCGATCCCGACGACAAATCCGACGAGCTTGGTGGGTGCGTCGAGTTCCTGCCGTTCTGTGTTCACGGCACTACCCTACCCCCCCAGGGTATCTATCCGGTAGTTCCGAGTGCCATCTTGTAGCCGACGTGGGAGTCGACGAAGCCGAGACGGGTGTAAAAGCGATGGGCGTCCGTTCGAGTGGCGTCGGACGTCAACTGCACCAGAGCACACCCCCGTCGCTCGGCCTCCGCGATCGCCCACCTGATCAGCGCACCGCCGAGCCCCCCGGCTGCGCCACCGCGCGTCCACCCGAACTGCTTCGATCTGCGCCCGCAATGCGCCCCCTCGGGCAAGCCCGGGAATGACGGTCAACTGCAGCGTTGCCACTACCTCGTCACCGTGCACCGCCACGACCTGCAGGTTCCGTGGGTCCGAGGAGATGTCCTCGAACGCGGCGCGATACCGATCCATGTCATCGGCGCGCTCCCGAGTGACACCGAGCGGGTCGTCGAGCAGTAATGCCACGATCGATTGGAGGTCCGACGCCACCGCCTCACGCACCGAGCAGCGGGTGCCGTCGGTCAGGTCGAATCCCGTCGATGTCATTCGAGGATGAAAAGCCATGCGTACGACGGTAAATGATGCGGTTTGTAACGCGAAGGACCCGACCGACGAAATCCCGGGTAACCCACTGGCAACTGCAGTCGGGATCAGTTCGGGCGGACATGATGGGGATCGAAAACATGAATGTTGGCAAGTCGAAGCGTGCGCGCGTCGCGTTGAGCGCGTTCGCGATCGGAGCCCTCGGTGCCGGAGTAGTTGTGGCCGCACCGTGGTCGTCTCCCTCCACGACCACCGAAGCATCCATCGAACTGGTGTCGACGGCCACCTGCTACGACATGGTCAGCATCGCGATCGGCGGCCGCGGCGACACCCCGCGCGAGGGCGTCAAGTGGCTCACCACCCCCGAGGGCGAGCGGCTCCCCGCAGCGATGTCCGGCGACTACTCCAGCGACTGGATCGACCAGGCCGTGCGTGCCCCCAACAACGGCAACGTGGTTCCGGACTCCTACGCCGCGGTGTACGTCGAGTACCCGGCCGACCTGGCGAGCTACGAGAACGCCGTGCAGACCGGCGTCACCAACTCGCAGACCATCATGAGGACGATCACGGCGTCCTGCCCCGACACTCGATTCGCCATCGTCGGCTACAGCGAGGGCGCAGACGTTGCCCGCCGCACCGCGATGGAGGTCGGCAACCAGGTCGCCGGAACCGACGGCAAGTACGGAATCGTCGACCCCTCCCAGGTCGTCGGTGTCGTCATCTTCGCCGACGCCGGCCGCGTCGCCGGGGAGGGCCCGTTCCCCGGTGCCGAGAACCCGTTCAGCAATCCGGACGGCTTCGACACCCGGTACCAGAACGGCAACAACGCAATTCCCGGCCAGGGAGCACTCCCCGGCACGTCCGGCGGATTCGGAGCGCTCGACGGTCGAGTGGCGTCCTTCTGCTCCGACGGCGACCTCACCTGCGCACTGCCCGCCAACACGTCACTGATTCACCTCGCCGCCAACGTCGGTCGCCAGGTCAACGCCGACGCGCTGCAGAACGAGAACCTCACCCCCGCCACCGGTGCCGATCTGGCGCTGGCCCTGGGACGCATCGCCGTCAATGCCTTCAACGACATTGCCTCGCAGCCCGACTGGATGCAGAGCGACGAGACGTTCCTCGACGTGTTGATCAAGGTGTCCGAGCCCGGCTACAAGCCCGGCGCAGTGACCACACCGGTCGCGGCCAAGGTCGACGGCGAGCAGGAGCCCATCGAGACCGGTCAGATGGTCGACATGGTGTACCTGCCGCAGAAGATCTTCAGGGAGATCACCGGTTTCATCTCCTCGAATCAGAACACCATTCCCGTCGTGATGAACGACCCGTACGGCCTCACCCTGGCACCCGGATCGGGACACCACTTCGACTACTGGCGCAACGCCGATCCCGCCAACGGCAAGCCGCTGACCTCGGTGCAGTACGCCGCGGCCTGGTTGACGCAGCTGGCGGAGCAGGCCAACAGGGGCGAGCCGGTGAAGACCAAGGAGGTGCAGGAGAAGGCTGGACGTGCAGCGATCGAAACGATCGTCGCACCTGTGACCACGTCGGCAACGGCAACTCCGAAGGCGACGACGACCGCCCCGGCAACCTCGACGCCCGTCGTGACCACCACCGTCCCGGTTGTACCTGCACCCGTCACCACCGCCGAGACGCCGGCACCCGCCGTCGTCGAGACGACCCCCGAGTGCACGATCCCCGTCGACGGTGAAACCCCCGTCGAGGGAGCACCGCCGGTCTGCGTCACCCCGACGGCAACCGACGCCGAGGTAGCACCGGAGTCCGTCGTTACGACCACCGAGGTTGTACCTGCGCCGTAGTCCATTGCGTGCAGAACGCTCACGAGCCGTCCACCGCAGTCATCGGGTGGGCGGGCTCGTGTGGTTTCGCATCGAGCGGTTTGCAGTCGAATTCACCGGACTCAGGTACCCGCGATTCGTTCCCAATCAGAACGACTCTGGACCCGATCTTCCACATGCACCATGACAGTCGCCAGCGGTACCGCCACGACCAACCACAACAGCGGGGACAGCGGCAGTCCTACCCGGCCGAGCTTCGCGGGGATAGCCGCCGTCGGTAGCTACCGCGCCGCCGGGTTCTGGGTGGGTCTGCGCATCAACAGCACGCAGGCAACCGTCACCACTGCAACGACCACGAGCCCGGCCACCGACAGCATCAGGTGGTCGGGCTCGCTCGTGCGGGTGGCCACTGCGTCGGTAGACGATGACAGACCCGGCTGATAGCTCGCGGCGTACACCGTCACCGGCAGGGTCATGGTGAACAGCGCGGGCAACGCGACGGCAAGCGAGCCCGGCGCAGTCGACAGTGTGGACGCCACCGCATACGCGACGACGAACGGCAGAGCGAACTGCGACACCGGCGGCAGAGCGACGTAGCCCTCGATCAGAGCTGCACCGGCAACGAGGAGCAACCCACCCAGTCCGACGTACAGCTGCGGCCAGCGGTAGCCGATCCCCGCCCCGACGACCAGCAACGCGGCACTCACGGCCAATTGCAGCGAATCCTCGACGGCGAATCCCATCGACCGATCGTGGCCGACGCGAACAGCACCAGCAGTACGCGCCCGTCCCGCCCGGGGAATGCGAACGCCGCCACCACCGCAAGAACGGCCATACCGGCGAGCGCACCGAACCAGACGGCGTCCCCACTGTCGTGGCCGCCGGCGAACCAACTCAGAACACCGGCAGCTACGGGCAGCGGAAGTCCGACCAGCAGAGTCCGTCGGGTCTCGTGCGACTGCAACGCCACATCGCGGTGTGCCAGGAACAGCGAGAGCGCCCCACCCAGTGCCGCAATCACCATGATGATCGCCCGCTCCGGAACCACCGCGTCCTCGGCACCGACGACATCCCACACGAACACGGGACCGTCGTCGACTTGCAGCAGGGCATCCAGCGCTGTGCCGAGAAGACCGGCTCCGATCGCGGCGACGGCCAGCGATGCCTGCGCTCCGCGATA
>NZ_BAOX01000356.1:0-4453 GCF_000813105.1 Rhodococcus sp. BS-15
GCCGTGCGCACGGCTCGGGTCCCCATGGACACCCCAAGCAGCACAGTCACGGTGTTCGGCCTCACTTCGATCGGCAAAAGTCTTCGGACGCGGTTCAGCTCGTCCAGAGCGCCAGGCTACCGGCTCGGCCGAATCGGCGGGGAGCGCGCCCCGAGGTGGACGCACCCGGGCGTGAGGGAACCGGTCCCGCTCCCTAGCCGGCCCGCGCGAACCGGACCTCCGGTCTATTCCGGCAGTTCCGAATCGACGACCGGTTGGTACAACTCGCCGTCGTAGCTGAACGCACGCTCGTACAGGTCTGCGTCGGACAATCGAACGGGCCCCAGGACGGGCAACTCGGCGGGACCCGGAACGGCCGCGTCGGCCGGACCCGCGGCGGCAGAAAGCGCCGCGGCGAACGTGGAATCGAAGGGAACCTGCTGGTCGATCAGCGGAGTGGGTGGCGGCGTGTTTCCCCGGGTGAACACCAGTCCCACCACGGCAACGACCAGCAGACTCACGGCAGCGAGCACGGAAGCATCACGAATCGACCAGGTGCGCGGGCCGCGGCGGACCGGCTCGGCGACGACGCCGGGCTCGGGTACCTGAGGCTCGAGGACCGCGGGTTCGAGCACCTCGGGTTCGAGCACCTCGGGCTGCAGCAGCGCGGGTTCGACGAGGTCGGTCTCGAAGGTGGTCGACGGGATCGTCAGATCCTCGGTCGCGAGTTGGTCGACGGTCAGGTCGTCGACCATCCAGTCCTCGACGGTGTCGAGGCCGGTTGCCTCCGGTGCATCGAGTGTGTCGGGAGCGGCGAGTATCTCGGGTGCATCGAGCAGTTCCGACGCGTCGTCCGGGACGGTGATGATTCCCACATCGAGGTCGAGGGCGGCTTCGGTGGGTCTCTCGTCGAGTGCAGCGCCTTTGGCGATGGCCATCGCAGGTGCATCGGGCACGTGGACGGGAACGTTCCACTTGTCTTCGATGATGGTGCGTACTGCGGGAATGCCTGCACCGCCGCCGATCAGCAGTACTGCATCGGGCGCCTGCTTGGAGGCCCAGTCCAAAGCATCGGAGACGAGCGGGGTGATCTCTCGCTCGAATTCCTTTCGGCTGAGCAACATCGGGCCGCGGTTGGGTGCCCTGACGCCCACCGACGAGCTCACCAGCTCCTTGAGCTCACGGAAGAAGGCCTGATACTCCTGATCGCCCTCGGGTCCGACCGGAGCCGGCAGAATCCCCTTCGCCATGACGATGCCTCGGACCACTTCGTCGAAGCGGTCGCCGCTGATGTCGACGGTGCGTGCGGTCCACTCGACGTACTCGCCCGCAACATCGAGTGCAGTGGCCGAGAGGCCCTTCTTGCCGAGGTCCACGACCAGGACGTAGTCCTTGTCGGCCAGTTCCGGAACGGTGCGGGCGTAGGCGAGCAGGGCGCGGGACTCCTCCACCATGCGAGCCTTCGGCACGGTGCCGTCGCCGAGGGTCTCCAGCAGCGCCGTCACCGCTGCGGTGTCCCATCCGGCGAGAACTATGTCCTCGAAGGGCCCGAGGTCGACGAGCTTGCCGGGCAGCAGGTCGTGTGCGCCCTCTGCGTCGATGGAGTCCTCGACGCGGCGGCCGTCGGCGATGTACGCGATGCGCACGGCACCGGTACCCACTGACACCCCGCAGACTCCACCCATCGACCAGACAGTCCTTCGCAGATTGTGTTTCGACGCCCGATCCGGCGCTCGTACGAGCCCCCGCTCCACTCGAAGTGTACGGCGGTCGAGATGCCCGATGCGGGCATCCCGGTAACGCTACTAAACAATCTACGATATTGTTTAAGAGGGTCTGGGGAGACTTTGGGTCGAAAAGGCGCACAGCCAGCCGACCCTGAGTCGACGACGAGGCCGTCCGGTCTCGTGGTTAACGCGATCGGTGGAGGTTTCGATGCAGACGCTCAATGCTCACGACGTGGTTCGAGTGCGAACCGTTCTGGAGAAATTCGGAAAGCTGCCGGTCCCCGTGGAGGGCATCGACGAAGCTGCCGATCTCTACGACAGCGGCCTCACCTCGCACGCCAGCGTCAACGTGATGATCGCGCTCGAGGACGAGTTCGACGTCGAATTCCCCGACACCATGCTGCAGAAGTCGACCTTCGGCAGCATCAACGCGATCGCCGCGGCCATCGCCCAGCTGACGGACTGAGGCCATGACCACCGTCTACGAGAGCTCGATCGACCAGTCGATCACCGACGTGCTGGCCGTACTGCGGACCTACGCCGACGAGGTCGACCGCGATGCCCGTTTTCCCACCGAATCGGTGGATGCGCTGCGCGACGCCGGCCTGCTCGGGGTCGGAATTCCGCGGGAGTTCGGCGGAGGCGGGGCAACACTGACCGACATAGCCCGGATCTCGCGTGCCCTCGGTGCCGAGTGCGCATCGACGGCGATGATCTTCGTGATGCACCAGTCGCAGGTGCTCAGCATCGTCCGCCACGGCAAGTCCGACGCCATGGCAGACCTGCAGCGTCGCATCGTGACCGATCGCATACTGGTGGCGTCCGCCACCACCGAGATCAACATCGGCGGCGACGTCCGCTCGAGCAGTTGCGCGGTGGAGTACGACGGCGAGCAGATCACGCTCAGCAAGAACGCACCGGTCATCTCCTACGGCGAGTACGCACAGATCGTGTTGGCGACGGCGCGGCGCAGCGTCGACAGCCCGCCGAGCGATCAGGTGCTCGTGGTGTGCGAGAAGCCCGACGTGACGCTCGTCAAGACCGGAACCTGGGACACCCTCGGCTTCCGTGGCACCTGCAGCCCGGGCTTCATGCTGGACGCGCGCACGACGACGTCGAACATCCTGGGCGACAACTACGGCGACATCTCCGCTCAGACCATGCTTCCGGTGGCGCACGTGCTGTGGGGATCTGCGTGGCTCGGCATCGCCGACGCGGCGGTCACCAAGGCCCGCAAGTCGGTACAGAAGGCCGCACGCAAGACTCCGGGAACGCCGCCGCCGAGCGCGCTGCGTCTCGCGGAGCTGATGGTGGTGCACGAGCAGTTGGTGGACACGGTGTTCGGTGCCGCAGCCAAGTTCGAGGCGGTCGCCGACAGCCCCGCCGAGCTCGGAGCCATCGGTTCGCGCTCAAGATCAACAACGTCAAGGTCACCGCGTCGACGCTCGTCATCGACATCGTCGGCAGGGCACTGCAGATCTGTGGCATCTCCGGCTACCGACAGGGCGGCGAGATGAGCATCGGCCGTCATCTTCGTGATGCGCACGGGTCCGCGATCATGGTCAGCAACGAACGCATCCTGGGGCACAACGCCCAGCTCTCCCTCGTCTACAAGGGCAAGTGATGACTACTACGCACTCCGCACCGGAGACAGAGATCAGCGAACTCGATTCCGCCCGAGCAGCATTCCGCGCCGAGCTCATCGACGCCGGTCTGCTGGTACCCAGCTCTATTCCCGGATTGTACGGGCGCAGTGGCGAATTCGAGGACATCATCGAGTTCGTCGACGCCCGAGTCACCGAGGCCGGGGTTGCCGAACACGGTCGTCAGGCCACCAGGTTCCGATTCGCTCCGGTCTTCCCCCGGGAAGCGTTCGAGCGCACCGACTACATCGCGTCGTTCCCCAACCTCACCGGTGCCATCAACACGTTCGAGGGCGACAACAAAGAACACGCGGCATTGTTGGCCGAGCGCTCCGACGGTAAGGACTGGGATCACTTCCTCCAGTCCGCGGGCACCATGCTGGTCTCGGCTGCCTGCCATCCGTCCTACTCGATGCTCACCGGCACGCTGCCCGAAGAGGGCACGCTGATGGACATCTACGGCTACTGCTTCCGGCACGAGCCCGCGGTGGATCCGGCTCGGATGCAGGCATTTCGGATGCACGAGTTCGTTCGAGTGGGCACCCCCGACGATGCGATCGCGCACCGCGAACGCTGGGTACCGCGCGGCCTGCAGGTACTGGCAGATCTGGGACTGGAAGCCGAGGCGGTCATAGCCAACGACCCCTTCTTCGGTCGCGCCGGACGCATGCTCGCGGCGAACCAGCGCAACGAGAACCTCAAGACCGAACTGGTCGTCAAGCTCTACGGAGATCTCGACGAGGGCACCGCGGTCGTCTCGTGCAACTGCCACCGTGATCACTTCGGGCACACCTTCGGCATCGAGACCGTCGACGGCGAACCCGCCCACAGCGCATGCGTCGGTTTCGGCATGGAACGCATCGCACTGGCGATGCTCCGCACCCACGGTCTCGATCGATCGAGCTGGCCTGCCGCACTGCGCAACTGATCGATACCGCTTCACCCGCGTGTACACGAAGGACCAAATCTGTGAACAGTTCCCGCACCGCTCCCCGGCGCATCGGCTCAGTTCCCGCCGAGTCCTCTTCGCGTACGGCGGGCGGCAAGTACCCGACGTGGTTCGGCCCGTCCGACGCGCCGCTGTTCGGCACCGTCCATGTGCCG
>NZ_BAOX01000355.1:0-4498 GCF_000813105.1 Rhodococcus sp. BS-15
GGCGATGACCCGCGAGACGGCACTGCGCCACTGACTGTTCTGCTTGGGCCCTTCCTCGGCGAGCCCGAGGCTGATCGTCGCGCGAACCTGAGATCCGAACAGGCCGAGCTGCTCGATGGTCTGGTTCGCGCCGGTGCCGAGCATCTCGTACGGGCGGTTGGCGCTGATGACGATCAGCGGAATGCGTGCGTAGTTCGCCTCGAGAACCGCAGGCCCCAGATTGGCGACCGCGGTTCCCGACGTCATCACCACAGGGACGGGCTGACCGCTGCCCAGGCTCAGGCCGATGGCCAGAAAGCCGGCGGTTCGCTCATCGATCCGCATGTGCAAGCGCAGGCTGCCGGCGACGTCTGCCTCCTGCAACGCGAACGCCAACGGGGCGTTCCGCGAGCCGGGACACAACACGACGTCTCGGATCCCGCTGCGCGCCAGTTCGTCGACGACTGCGGTGGCCTGTGCGGTGGACGGATTCACAGTTTCCTACAGTGTCAGACGCGTCGGTCGGACGCCGCAACCGGGCTTTGACAGTATGAAGGTGTGCGTACAGTCTTTCGGCCCGACGAGGTCGCTCCCGGTCGCTTCTACCAGCTCCTGACCGCTTCGGTGGTACCTCGGCCCATCGCCTGGGTCTCGACCGTCTCGGCCGACGGTGTGGCGAACCTCGCGCCCTACAGCTTCTTCACGGTCTCGTCGACTGTGCCGCCGGTCGTGCAGTTCACGTCGGTGACCCGCAAGGACAGTCTTCGCAACATCGAGGCCACCGGCGAGTTCGTCGTGAATCTGGCGACGGCACCGTTGGTGGATCAGGTCAACAGCAGCTCGGCGAGCTTCGATCACGGCGTCAGCGAATTCGAGGCCGTCGGGATCGAGAGCGAACCCAGCACCGTCGTGACGCCACCGCGCGTCGCGGCCGCTCCGATCGCCATCGAGGCGAAGCTGCATCGCGTCGTGGAGGTGGGCAACTGCTTCGTCGTCATGGGCAACGTCGTCGCCCTGTCGGTGCGTCCTGAGTTCCTCGCCGAGGACGGCCTCCCCGAGTTCGACGCCATCGCCCCGCTCAGCCGCCTCGGCCGTTCCGAGTGGGGGTTGCCGCCCGAGGTCCGTGAGATCGAGCGGCCTTCTTGATTCGCTGGTCGCTGCTGGTTCTCGTCACCGTCGGCCTGACCGTCGGCGCGGATGCTCTGGGGATTCCGTCGGCAGCACTGTTCGTCGCGCTGCTGGTGGCGGTGATCTTCGCTCTCGCAGGCTGGGCACCGACCACGGGCACCGAGCGCGCTCCGCTGCCACGACGGCTCGGCATGGTGGCGCAGGCGGTGCTGGGCGTCGAGATCGGGACCCTGGTGCAGCAGGACACACTCAGCTCGCTGGGCGACGCCTGGTTGCCGGTGCTGCTGGCATGCGTCGGAACGCTTCTGTTGTCCATCGCCGCGGGCGCACTGTTGGGACTGCGGAAGGACATCGATTCACTGACCGGTGCGCTGGCGCTGGTGGCGGGCGGCGCGTCGGGCCTGGTGGCCATCGCCCAGGAACTCGGCGGCGACGAACGCGTCGTGGCGGTGGTTCAGTACCTGCGGGTCGTTCTCTCACCACCACCCTGCCGCTGGTGGCGACGCTGGTGTTCAGTGCGCAGCCCGGTCAGTCGATGATGCTCGCAGATTCCGGAGCTCCGCTGTACGTGGACCTGGCCTTCGTGCTGGTCTGCGGCGGGGTGGGAGTCCTGCTCGCACTGGCGCTTCGATTTCCCGCGCCGGCGTTGCTGGGGCCGCTGATCGCCGCCACGTGCGCCGACGTTGCCGGGGTGTCGTTCGACGCATCGGTTCCCACGTTGCTGCTGTGGGCGGCGTACATCGTGATCGGGTGGCAGGCCGGTCTGCGGTTCACCGTCGCGAGCCTGAAGTCGATCTCGCGGGTGCTGCCCGCAGCGCTGATGTTGATCATCGCCGTCACGGTCGGCTGCGCGCTGCTCGGATTGTGGCTGGCCTCGGCAACGGGCACCAGCGGATACGAGGGCTACCTGGCGACCACCCCGGGCGGGGTGTACGCGGTGTTGGCCATAGCGGCATCGACCGGAGCGAACGTCACGTTCGTTGTGGCCGCACAGATCATCCGAGTGTTCATGATGCTGTTCGCGGTGCCGATGGGAGCGAAGGTAGTCCAACACTATCGACGAGATCGACCCGAGTGAATCGACGCGACCCCATTCGGAGTTAGGGTCCACTAATCTCACCGGCATGGCCAAGTACCTCAAACCCGAGCACCCGGCGTTCTACCGTCTGCACGTTCTCGCAGCCGATCGGATCAGTTGCGGGTTCGTCAGAATCACCCTCGGGGGCGAGTCGCTCTCGAACTACCGGTACATGGGATACGACCAGTGGTTCCGACTGTTCCTGCCGCAACCTGGCCAGCGCGAACCCCGCATCCCCAGCTCGACCTCCAAACTCTGGTACGCCCAGTATCTGACCTTCTCCAAGGACACCAAGCCGGTGGTCCGCAACTACACCGTCCGCGACTTCCGGCCCGCAGGCCAGGGCACGTTCAGCGAGGGTGCGGAGATGGACGTGGACTTCGTCGTACACGGCGGCGAACACGGCGGCGAAGCAGGTCCAGCGTCGTCGTGGGCCGCGCACGCCGTTCCCGGAGACCGCGTCGCGATTCTCGACGAAGGACGCATCTACAACCCGGACACCGAGACCCCATGGCAACTGCTCGTCGGCGACGAGAGTGCAGCTCCGGCGATTCTCGGAATACTGCGATCCTCGCCCGAGGACCTGCGGGCCGTGGTGTTCATCGAAGTCCCCACCGAGGCCGACGTCCAGCATCACCACGTGCCGCCGGGCGTCGAGCTGAATTGGATCGTGCGCCCCAACTCGCACGCCAAGCCCGGTGATGCGGCACTCGCCGCCGTGCAGAAAACCGAACTTCCGGGCGGCACCCCGTTCGTCTACGTGGCAGGCGAGCAGGGTTTGGCGACGGGCTTGCGCAGATACCTGGTGAACGACCGCGCAGTGCCGAAATCCAGCATCTGCTTCACCGGATACTGGAAGTTCGGTAAAGCCGCCGGATAGCACTGGATTAGTGTCATCTCACATGTCCGGCTTGGGAAAAGGTCACACGGTCGTCACCGACTCGGTAGATGTCGACAGCGCGTCGTTCGCCTCGCTGCGCGCCCGTCCTCTCCCCCGCGCCGAACGCTACGAACTGGGTCGACGCCTACGCGAGAAGGTACCGATCGCCTCCCTGGGTGACTGGACTCCACCACCGGACCGACCCGACCCGGTCAAGCAGATCGAATACTCGCACCAGGGCCGCATCGAATGGCTGATACCGACGCGCCTCGAGCGGATGGTCGAGTCCCCGTACGGATTTCTGCGGGGCACGGCCATCGTCATGGCTCGGGACGTGGCCATGCTGCCGTCGACCGGTATCAACCCGGTCATCAGTGGCGACGCCCACCTCGGCAATTTCGGCTTCTACGCCTCACCCGAACGCGACCTCGTCATCGACCTCAACGACTTCGACGAGGCCCACCCGGGTGCCTGGGAATGGGATCTACGACGGCTCGCCGCGAGCATCTGGGTGGCCGGGCGGCAGAACGGCCGCACCGAGGATCAGTGCCGCGACGCCGTCACCGCCTGTGTGTCCGCGTACCGAATCGAGGTGGCCAGGCTTGCCGACGAGCCGCTGATGTCGCGTTCGTTCCAGCGTCTGACGGCCGAGAAGCTGCAGCGCGACGCCACCGAGGGGTCGCTGCGCAAGGAGATCAAACGCGCCACCAAGAAGGCGCGTCGACGCACCAGTGACCGCGTTCTGCCGCGTTTCACCGAGAAGCACGAGGGCAAGCGCAGAATCGTCGAGGAGCCGCCGATCACCACGCGCATCTCGGCAAAGGACGAGGAACTTCTCGCCGTCGGACTGGACGAGTATCTGCTCACCCTCACCCCACACTGGCGTCGAGTGCTCGGTGGATACACGTTGATCGACGTGGCGCACCGCGTGGTCGGCGTCGGCAGCGTCGGCCTGCGGGCGTACGTGGCTCTGCTCGAGGGCACCAGCGAGGACGACGTCGTGTTTCTGCAGCTCAAGCAGGCCAGACGCTCGGTGCTCGCGCCGTACGTGCATGGCGAATCGGCCTGGCACGATCATCAGGGGCAGCGCGTCGTCGAGTATCAGCAGGATCTGCAGACCGTCAGCGATCCGCTGCTGGGCTGGACGACCATCGCCGGACGGCAGTACTACGTGCGGCAGTTCCGCAACATGAAAGGAACGATCGACCTGTCGTCGATCGATGCACCCGCGCTGGTCGACTACGCACGGGTGGTGGGCCGACTGCTGGCCAAAGGACATGCGCGCACCAGTGGTGCGTCGATGATCTCGGGATACACCGGCGATTCCGATGCCCTCGAGGTGGCGTTGTGCCGCTTCGCGCAGCTGTACGCGGATCAGACGGAAGCCGACTGGGAGTGCCTTCGGCAGTGGCGTGGTTGAGTGCCGCGGGGGG
>NZ_BAOX01000354.1:0-4529 GCF_000813105.1 Rhodococcus sp. BS-15
TGCGAGCGGCGGGCGTAGCGCGCTTCCTCGATCGCGCTTCGGATGTCGGCGGGCGCGGTCGGGGCGCTGACACCGATCGAGGTGCCGCTCCCGATCAGTCCCGGCGCCAGTGAGTGGACCGCTTGCCGAACGGAATCGGTTCGATCGGTTCTCGCCTCCACCAACGCGATGGCCTCGTCGTCGACGATTCCGACCGTGATCTCCAACGGTGCCAGCACTTCTCGCAGCAGCGGACGTAGCTCACCGAGCCGCAACGTCTCGCCGGATGTGGCCACAGCCACTGCAGCGTAACGTGTTTCGATATCGAGTCCGATGACGTGCATCTGAGCGAGGATGTCGGCGGACGTCGCACCCCCGACGATCGTGCGCACGAATTCCTGGGCCAGAATCCCCGACCCCGAGAGACGATCGTCGACGCGACTGCGTTCCATGGCCACGATCGACGCCAACTGCCCGGCCAGGGACAGCCTCGGGGCATCCCATGCCTGCCAATCGCTTTCGAATGCCACGAACCAATCCACGACCCGCGGCGCGGACTCTCCATCGACGGCGAACACCGAGACTCGCTGCTCTCGGCAGTACCGCGGCAACCGCACCGACGTCATGAATTCCCGCGCCACGGCCTCGGTGTCGGGTGGATCGTCGGATCCGGCGAGTACCCGTCCCGAAGACGTGACGACCCAGCAGTTCATGCCCAGATCGGAGCTGACCATCTCCAGCAGCGGACCCAGCCCACCGCCCGGGCCGGCGCTCGCCACGAGGCGTCGATGCCGGTCGAGCACGAGACTCAGGTCCGAGGCTCGCGCCGTCGACAGTTGCCGGACGACGCTCTCGGTGACCGTGGCGAAAGCAATGTCGGCGGGTACCCGAAAGAGCGGCAGCCCGTGCTCGAGGCAGGCGTCCACCAGATCATCGGGCACCACGCCGTCGTCGGATGCCGCCAGCGCTGCGATTCCGGCCTTCGACACCGCCCGTACGAAGGTCCTCGAGTCCTCCGGGCCCGTCCGCCACATCAGGCCGGTCAACACCAGCTCTCCCCCACTGAGGTAGCGGCTCGGATCGAGCATGTCGGTGGTCACGACCCATCTGATGGTCGGATCGAAGTGCTCGGGAGTGACGATCGGCTGCAGCTTCAGGTCGGGGAGATCGGTCAGATCACGCAGCCGCACGGTGAATCGACCTCCTCTTCGTAGGATCCTCCAAAACCTACACTGTGATCGCCGTCATACTTCGTCGTTCCTGTCTCTCGCTCGCAGTGCGCCCGGCGGCTGTACTGGGTGAACACGACCGAAAGACACGTGAGCGGAGAGCAGCACGATGGAATTTCTACGACCACAGACCTGGGGCGACGCGTTGGCCGCAAAGGCCGACGATGTCGACGTGGTGCCCATCCAGGGTGGCACCGACGTCATGGTCGAGATGAACTTCGACCTGCACCGGCCGGGCGCATTGCTGGATCTGAACCCGATCACCGAATTGACCGAATGGGAACGGCTGCCCGACGGGACGCTACGGGTGGGGGCAGGCGTGCCCTACGTCCGCATCATCGCCGAGCTCGGAGACACGCTTCCCGGCATCGCCCAGGCTTCCCGCACGGTCGGCTCACCGCAGATCCGTAATCGCGGCACCGTCGGCGGCAACCTCGGCGGCGCGTCACCCGCAGGCGATCTGCACGCGCCCCTTCTTGCGGCGGGCGCGACCGTGGAAGTCGAATCGGCCGAGGGCGGTGTGCGCATGATTCCCGCGACCGAGTTCTACCTCGGCGTCAAACGCAATTCCTGCCGGCCGGACGAACTCATCCGCGCCTTCCACGTGGCACCGGCGGCAGGACCGCAGTACTTCTCGAAGATCGGCACCCGCAACGCCATGGTCATCGCCGTCTGCTCGTTCTCGATCGCACTGTTTCCGCAGGAGGGTCGCGTCGGTACCGGTCTCGGCTCCGCTGCGCCGACACCGCGCCGGGCTTACGATGCCGAGAACTACCTCGCGGCCGAACTCGAGTGGGACGGTGCCCTCGATCCTCGGGTGTCGGAGGAGTTCGGCCGATTGGTCAGTGCGGCAGCAAGTCCCATCGACGACGTACGTGGCACTGCCGATTACCGCAAGCACGCCCTGTCCGTGATGGCCCGGCGAACACTGGGTTGGGCATGGCGGGACCTCACAGCCGCACGGAAGGTGGCCTGAACATGCGAGTCAACTGCACCATCAACGGAAAAGACATGGAAGCCGACGACGTCTGGGAGGGCGAAAGTCTGCTGTACCTGCTGCGCGAACGCATGGGGCTACCCGGATCCAAGAACGCCTGTGAGCAAGGCGAATGCGGTTCGTGCACCGTCTATCTCGACGGCATACCGGCGTGCGCCTGCCTGGTGGCGGCCGGCCAGGTCGAGGGCCGCGAGATCCGTACCGTCGAGGGCCTCGCCGACGGCGACAAGCTGGACCCGATGCAAGAAGCGTTCGTCGAGTGCGGAGCCGTCCAATGCGGCTTCTGTACACCGGGGCTCGTGGTTCAAGCCCACGATCTGATCGAACGCGTTCCCGAGCCGTCCGATGCGAGATCCGTGAATCTCTCGCCGGAAATCTCTGCCGCTGCACTGGATACGAGAAGATTCTGGACGCCGTACGGCTCGCAGCAACCCGAAAGGCCGAAGCCAAATGACCACGGTGATCACCAACGCTACATCGCCCCCATCGTCGGTGACGAGATCCCCTCCGGCTACCTCGTCGTCGAGGGCACCACGATCAGCGCCATCGGTTCGGGCCCGGCACCGGTGATCGCCGGGGCCGAGACGATCGACGCGTCCGGCTGCCTCGTCACCCCCCGGCCTGGTCAACACCCACCACCACCTGTACCAGTGGCGTCCCAGGGCCTGGCCAAGGACAACACACTCTTCGAATGGCTTGTCGCACTCTACAAGCCGTGGTCGAAGATGGACGCCGAAGTCGTGGGCGGTGCCGCTGCGGCGGGCCTCGGTTGGCTCGCTAAATCGGGCTGCACCACCAGCACCGATCATCACTACATCTTCCCCAAGGGCCGAGGCGACCTGTTCGCCGCCGAGATCGATGCCGCACAACGCATCGGCGTCCGATTCCAGCCGTGCCGCGGCTCGATGGACCGGGGTGTGTCCGACGGCGGATTGCCGCCGGACGAGGTGGTCGAATCGCTCGACGACATCCTCACCGCGACGGCCGAGGCCATCGACACCTATCACGACGCTTCCTTCGGTTCGATGCTCCGCATCGCGGTCGCACCGTGTTCACCGTTCTCCATCAGTAAAGAGCTGCTCGTGGAGTCCGCAGGGCTTGCTCGCGCCAAAGGTGTTCGGCTGCATACACATCTGGCCGAGACCCTCGACGAGGAAGAGCACTGCCTCGCTCAGATGAACTGCACCCCGGTCGAATACATGGAGCAGGTCGGCTGGCTGGGCGACGACGTATGGTTCGCCCACGCCGTACACCTGCACGATTCCGATATCGCGAAGATGGCGGCCACCGGAACCGGTACCGCCCATTGCCCGAGCTCCAACGCTCGGCTCGGTGCGGGCATCGCTCGTATTTCCGACCTGCTCGCCGCCGGCGCGCCCGTCGGCCTAGGAGTCGACGGTTCGGCCTCGGCCGAAATGGTCCCGCTGGCCGGCGAAGTGCGGCAGGCGATGTACATGCAGCGGGCCAAGTACGGACCCACTGCACTGACGGCGCGTCAGGCACTCGAGATCGGAACACTCGGCGGAGCAACGGTACTGGGACGTCAGAGCGAGATCGGTTCGCTCGAGGTCGGCAAGCTGGCCGACATCGCGATCTGGCGCACCGACGGTTTCTACTCGGCCGTGGACGACCCCGTCGTTGCGTTCGCGTACGGGCAGACACCACCGCTCGCGCGGTTGATGGTGGGCGGTCGAACGATCGTCGAGAACGACATCCTCGTCAGCGCACCGCAGGACGAGATAGGCCGTGCCGGTGCGGATGCACACCGTCGTTTGATGAAACTCGCGGAGGACGTACTGTGAGCGCCCCGACCACAACACCCCGGCAAGTTCCCGCCGACATCCCCGCGCCGGGACGCGGCCGCGTCGGCGACAGCCCCCTGCGACCCGACGGCACACTGAAGGTCAAGGGCGAGTTCGCGTACTCGTCGGACCTGTTCATCGACGGCATGCTCTGGGGCGCAACGCTTCGCAGCCCGCATCCCCGAGCGAAGATTGTCTCCGTCGACATCTCGAAGGCGCTGGCAACACCCGGCGTCGAGGCCGTACTCACCCATGACGACGTGCCGGGGCGCAAATGCTTCGGGCTCGACCACACGTGGGATCAGCCGGTGCTGGCCTTCGACGAGGTGCGGCACGAGGGCGAACCGATCGCGTTGATCGCGGCCGATCATCCCGAAACTGCCCGGCGCGCAATGGAGAAGATCGTCGTGGTCTACGACGTTCTCGAGCCCCTGACCGATGCCCGACGCGCAGCACTGGACCCGGACTACCCGAAGGTGCAGCAGCGCGGCGGGGTGGCGCGCCATCAGCCGGTGCGCGTCG
>NZ_BAOX01000353.1:0-4565 GCF_000813105.1 Rhodococcus sp. BS-15
CGGGCGTCGGGCGGCCCTGCCGAACAGACCTTCGCGACGCTGGTCGGCCTCGAACTGCGGCCCCGCAAGGTCCGCGAAGCAGCCGATCTGTGGCGTCAGCTCCTCGCCGCAGCCGACATCGAGGGACGTGACGGCGTGTGGGCACACCCCGATCTGCTGCCCGACTCGTCGGACCTGGACAACCCCGCGGGGTTCATCGACCGAGTCGTCGGCGGTGGAACGTCGAGCTTCGACGACCCGATCGCGCAGCTCGAAGCGATGGAAGCCAAGGAGGCCGAAGAGCGCGCCGCCGGGAACGACGACAAGGGCACCGACGGTGATCCCGAGAAGGGTTCATCCACAACCTGACCCGGCCGGTTTCGCACCACTTCGATCGAGGTCGTCGAACGCCTGCTCGGAGGCACTTCCACCCTGTGGATAACGTGCCATGAGCGGGCGTTCTTCGCTGTCGGCGCTGCCAGAGTGTGTTCCATGATCACACCGACCGTTCGACTCGATCCTGCGGTAGCAATTCTGCCGCGTCGAGACGGCACCGTTCAGTTGGGCTGGAATCCCGAGACCAGCGTCGTCGTCACTCCACCTCCCGGTGCCGAGCCGGGCTCGATACTCGAAATTCTCCGACTCCTCACCGCGGGCCATTCCAGACCTCACATCGTCTGTCACGCAATGACATTGGGACTGTCCGCCAATCGAACATCGGCGATGCTCGGCGAACTGGAGGATTCCGGGTTGCTGATGCACGGCACGAGCGAACCGGTGGTGCCCGACGCCTCGCTGCAGGCCTCGCAGGCCGGTCCGGGAGCGGTGAAGACCGTCCACCTGGTGGGGCGGGGTCCGATCTCCGACGCGTTGGCCTCGGGTCTGAGTCGAACCGGTGTCACGGTGAGCCGAACGAGTCTGACCCCGACGCGGTACCCGCACTCGGTGGTGAGGTCATGGAGCTACGACGTCGTCGTACTCGCCGACGATCTGGTTGCAGAACCTCGACTGGTGACCGATCTGGTGCGTCTGCGCATCCCACATCTGCAGGTGCGGCTACGAGATGGGAAGGGCATCGTCGGGCCCTTCGTGGTGCCCGGTCGGACGAGTTGCCTGCGGTGTGCAGATCTGACGCGCTGCGACTTCGAGCCGGAGTGGCCGCATCTGTCCGCCCAACTGCTCGGCACGGTCGGCCAAGCCAGCAGCGCGACGGTGCTGGCCACGGCAGCGTTCGCGTTCGCTCAGTTGGAGAACCTCATCGGCCGTTCCGACGGCGCCCTTCCCGAGACCGCCGACTGCACCATGGAACTGGACTTCGCAGCGGCCGGAACCACCGTGCACAAACGGCTGTGGTCCAAGCATCCGCACTGCGATTGCTGGCACTGACGAAACGCACCGAAAGTGAGTTCACCTCGACCGATAGGAGTCGGTGCGGGGCGGTCCGAGCAATTGTCGGAAGGTTCAGCCATGATGGAGCTGTGTCTGACATACCGCGCCGTGGATCGACTCGTACTGCAAAACTGGCCAGCATTCCCCTCGGAATGGCCGGTCGTGCTGCCGTAGGGTTCGGCAAGAAGCTCGCCGGCGGCAATCGCGACGAAATCGATGCGGACATGGCCGCCAAAGCAGCAGAACAGCTCTTCTCCGTCCTCGGGGAGCTCAAGGGCGGTGCCATGAAGCTCGGGCAGATGCTCTCGGTGATGGAAGCGGCCGTTCCGGAGGAGTTCTCGGAGCCGTACCGCGAGGCACTGACCAAGCTGCAGGCGCAGGGACCGCCCATGCCCGCGAAGACCGTGCATCGGGTGTTGGACCAGCAACTCGGAACTGCGTGGCGGTCACGTTTTCTCGATTTCGACGACACTGCGATCGCCTCGGCCAGCATCGGACAGGTGCACCGCGCAACCTGGTCGGATGGACGCGATGTCGCGGTCAAGATCCAGTACCCAGGCGCGGACGACGCATTGCGCTCCGACCTCAAGACGCTGAACAGGTTCGCGAATCTGTTCAGCACGGTGCTCGCGGGCACGGACGTCAAGCCGGTGCTCGAGGAATTGACGGCCCGTACCGAGGACGAGCTCGACTACCGCATCGAGGCGGCGAATCAACGCGCCTTCAGCAAGGAATTTGCAGGCGATCCCCAGTTCGCCATTCCCAAGATCGTCGCCAGCGCACCCAAAGTCGTTGTCAGCGAATGGATGACGGGTCGGCCGCTGGCCGATGTGATCGCGAACGGAACGGCCGAGGAGCGTAACCAGGCGGGCGAACTGCTCGCGTTGTTCGCATTCGTGTCTCCGGCGCGCGCGAAGTTGCTGCACGCCGATCCTCATCCGGGCAATTTCATGATGCTCGACGACGGACGCATGGGCGTCATCGATTTCGGTGCCTGCGCTCCGATGCCCGACGGTCTCCCGCCCGTCCTGGGTCGGATGGTCTCGCTCGCACGCGACGAGAAGTTCGACGAACTCGTCGAACTGTTCACCGAGAGCGGGTTCGTGGTGCCGGGCCGCACCGTCACGGAGAAGGAGATCGAAGATTATCTGCGGCCCTTCACCGATCCGATCCACACCGAATCGTTCCACTTCACCCGGGCCTGGCTGCAGAAAGCCGCGGGCACCGCTACAGATTTCAACAGTGCGCAGTTCCGCACCGTTCGCGCGTTGAACATGCCTGCCGAGTACGTGATGATCTTCCGAGTGCTCGGCGGGCTGGTCGGAATCTGCGCGCAACTGGACGCCTACGCGCCGTACATGGCCATCCTCACCGAGTGGCTGCCCGGCTTCGCCGACTGATTCGTTCGGCGAAACCGGGCACCGGTCTCGTGGATCATGCTGCGTTCTTCCGCGGCCGTCCTCGGGGACGCTTGCGGGCGATGACGACACCCTGCTCGAGGATCTCACCGCCCCACACGCCCCACGGCTCGGCGCGGTCGAGGGCCGCGCTCAGGCAGGTACGCCGGATGGGGCATTCGGCGCACAGTGCCTTGGCCTGCTCGAGTTCGGCAGGGGTGTCGGCAAACCACATGTCGGGGTTCGCCGCTCGGCATGGCACCGACAGTGCCAGCTCGACCGATTCGGTCGAACACTGTGCAGCGTAGGCACTCTCGGACTCTGGTCGGCATGTCGTCCGGATCGTGGCGGTTGACACGTCGGTCTCCTCTACTTTTCGTGCGGCGTCGTTATCGGTTCGAGGGGTGATGCGAACCTGTCGGCCTCACGCTCGGATAGAGGAACTACCTGAACGAGAAAGGCCACGGTCCGCGTGTGCGGGTCCGTGGCCTGGTGGGGCTTGTCGAAGCGTCTACCGACAGTGAAGTCGGTGTCTGCTGTCGAGCACGGACGCACAAGGTGCGCGGTGACGTCGGGCTGCCTGAGCAACGGCTTTCGCTCCTGGTGCCAGGGCGACCTGGGCGGAATTCGAACCCGAGGCCGCATATGCGGACTCCTGCATGGGGCCGAAAGCAGAGGAACGAATCCACGTCTGCGCAACAGAGCCTGCGGCGGCGGCATGAGTGCCGAGGGGGGCAACTCCGAAAGGTGCCGTGCCGAGGACAGGGCTGAACGCGACGGTTGCGTGGGCAACGGCGGCGTGCAATGTGTTGATCATTTCTTCAGCTCCTGTTCTGGTCTCGTTGGCGGATTGGACAGTGCGCGATCTCCCGCGGCACGTGAAACAGACTAAGCCCCCTGCCGATATCTGCACAAGTTATTTTCTACCTGCGGTTTCGCGGAGATTTCCGTACCTCCGCGTCACGTGTCCGAGGCCCGCACCACGGTGAGAACTTCTTCGCCGAACCGCTCCAGCTTCTTGGCCCCGATTCCCGGAATCGCCACCAGCCCACGCTCGTCCTGCGGTTGCTGCTCCGCGATGGCCGTCAGCGTGTTGTCGCTGAACACGACGTACGCGGGCACCTTCAGTTCGCGGGACTTGTCCAGTCGCCACGACTTCAGTGCATCGAGCAGGGCGATGTCGACGTTCGACGGACAACTGTCGCACCGACCCAACATGGTCGCAGACGTGCCGATCAGGGGCTTGCCGCACAACCGACACTTGGGACCGGACTTCTTGGCCGCGGGCGCGGCAATACGCGAGGCGGGCGAGTCCTCGGGAATCAGACCGTTCAGAAACCTCGACCGGCGCCGCGATTTGCGTCCGCCCTCGTTGCGGGCGAGTGCCCATGACAGATGCAGGTGGACTCGGGCGCGCGTGACACCGACGTAGAGCAGCCTGCGTTCCTCCTCGACGGCCGCCTCGTTGTTGGCACTGGGGTCGTTGCCGATCGCGTGCGAGATCGGCAGGGTGCCGTCGGCGAGACCGACGATGAACACCGCGTCCCACTCGAGTCCCTTCGCCGCATGCAGCGAGGCGAGAGTGACGCCCTGCACCGTCGGTGGATGCCGCGCCTCGGCACGTGCGGCGAGCTCCCCCAACAACTTCTCGAGGGTCAGGTCCGGCTCGTGCACCAGAAGTTCTTCGGTGAGCTGCACCAAACCGCCGAGCGATGCCCACTTCTCGCGGGCCTGCGCACCCGTCGGCTCGGTGGCCGTCAGGCCGAGCGGAGCCAGCACCCGCTCGCACCCAGAGCCGGA
>NZ_BAOX01000352.1:0-4613 GCF_000813105.1 Rhodococcus sp. BS-15
TCGCCTCGCCGACCGCCACCATCGAGCCCGCGCCCCGCGGCGTATCTGGGCGACCGTGATGACGATCGTGATCGCGGTGGGAGTCAGTGTGGGAGTGTCGGGTTCGCTGACCAACATGACCGACTCGGCAGCCGAATCGTTGTCGTCCTTGGCCGATACCGACCTGTACGTGTCGATGACCTCGCCCGACGCCATCCCGTCGGGCCCGATCGTTCCCGCCTCTGTCGATGACGCTGTCCGGGCGACACCGGGGGTCTCTCGCATCGTCGAGGGGCAGTGGGCTTATGCCACGATCGACGGCGAGACGGTATCCATCCAGGGCGTCGCCGACGGCAGCAATGCGGTGACTCTCGCCTCGCTATCGGACGATATTCGATCCGGCGTGCTGGCCGGCGACGGAGTGGTGCTCTCGAAGGCGCTCGGCACCACGTTGGGCGTCTCCGAGGGTGACTCCATCGATCTGCCGACGCCGACCGGCGTGCAGAACGTGCGGGTGCTCGATCTGGTCGACTACATCAACGCCGCAGGCGGCACCATGGCGATCTCGTTGGATTCGATGCAGCGGTGGTACGACCGGCCCGGGGCGACCTACCTGGAGATCGGTGTCGACGGAGACGTTGCCGCCGTGCAGGATTCACTTCGTGCGGCGCTGCCACCCGAGGCCTTCGTCTACACCGGCGCTGCCGCTCTCGAGGGCACGAGTGCCGCCATCCGACAGTCCGGCGCATTGGCGATCGCGTTGCAGTGGATCGTCGCGCTCGTCGCTGCCGTCGCATTGCTCAACACGTTGACACTGTCGGTACTCGAGCGTCGACGCGAACTGGGGGTACTGCGCGCCATGGGCGGCGGCCGCGGAACCCTGGCGCGAATGGTGCTCGCCGAGGCACTGTCGGTCGGCATCGTCGGTGGTGTCCTCGGCCTGATCATCGGTGCGGGGCTGCAATACCTGAGCACCCTGATCCTCGGAGCCAGCATCGGAATTCCGGTCGCCTACACCGCGAGTTGGTCGGTGCTGCTGTACGGACTCGTCGCCCTCGGCCTGTCGCTGTTGGGTTCGGCTCCGCCGGCCGTGCACGCCTCGCGACTGAACATCGTGGACGCTATCGCGGCGGATTAGGTGGTGGGGATGGGGCTGCGCTCCGGCTGCGGGACCTCGGGATTGCGGGACCTCGGGATCCGACGGGGCTTCGGGATCCGCAAACGCGCGCGCGTTTGTCAGGTGCGAGCGGAATAGACAGCGATACGACGGCGATCTTGCGTGCGTCTGGCAACTGCGCGCGCGTTTGCAGGAGGAGGGCGACGACATTCGACGCCTTCGCCCGCGATATCCAGTGCTTCGTCGGCCTCGAATCGATCGCCGATTTCACCGCTCACCAGCACCGCACCGCCCTGAACCTGATCGCGTCGCTGACCGGGACTGTGACGACCAGCGGCAACCTGCTTCACGATCGACACGGTTGGCCGCTAGACTAGCGAGCGCGATGTGGGCCGGCTGTGCACCGTGGCAGCAAGCTCATCCGCAACCGATTGTTCGATGGAACGAAAGCCGTTGCTGCACAACGACTTCGGATCACGAGAACAATCACCAGCCTTCGTAGCTCAGGGGATAGAGCAACCCTCTCCTAAAGGGTAGGTCGCAGGTTCGAATCCTGCCGAGGGCACCACCGAAACGATTCCGCGATTCTCCCCCTCCTATTGCGCAACCCTGAAAACGCCCGTACTATCGAACATGCATTCGAGTACTGGGGAGGAACTCGTGGTCACAGCCGTACAAGATTCACCACTCACGTCCGATGAAGTGCTGCGCTTCGTTGCGCGCCTTCAGTCATCGGAGTTCGATCTCGACGCAGCAGCGGGCATCGATCTGATCTCGGCACTCGAGACGATCAAGTGCGCCAGCGTGGCAGTTCAAGCCGTGGTGACCGACGCCGTGGCGACGACCATCAGCAATGAACGCCGCGAGCGCGGTAAGCCGAAACCGCAGTGGCGCATCGGTATTGCGTCGCAGATCGGCCTGGCCCGACGCGAATCACCGAACCGCGGCGGCACCCACCTCGGCCTTGCTCGCGCCCTTGTGCACGAAATGCCGCACACCCTGGCGCGCCTGAAAGCCGGGGAAATCAACGAATGGCGCGCATGATCCTCGCTCGCGAAACCGCATGCCTCACCGTCGACGACCGCCGAACCATCGACGAACGACTGTGCGCCGACCCCGCCACACTGGCCGGTGCCGGCGACCGCTCCATCGAAGGCCGGGCCCGAGCACTCGCCAACGAACTCGACGCCGCCTCCCAGGTGAAACGACGCGCCAAGGCCTACGCCGCCCGCCGCACCAGCACCCGCCCCGCACCCGAGTCGATGGGCTTCTTCACCGCGCTCACCTCGATGGAGAAGTCGGTCTGCATGTGGGCAACACTGCGACGCGACGCCGACACTCTCATCAATGCAGGCGGTGAGACACGAACCCGCGACCAGATCATGGCCGACCTCGTATTCGAGCGCATCACCGGCGCATCCGCAACACAGGGTCCTCCGGTGACCGTCGACATCGTGATCTCGGATTCCACCCTCCTCGCCGGCGGTGACACGTCCGCATACATGCACGGCTATGGCGACATTCCGTCCGACGTCGCACGGCAACTCATCCGAGACACACTCGACAGTGAGACGCACGTCGCATTGCGCCGCCTCTACGCGCATCCGACGTCCGGCGCACTGACGGCAGTGGAGTCCACATCACGCGCATTTCCGACAGCGCTGGGACGCCTCATCGATCTTCGAGATCGCACCTGCCGTACTCCGTGGTGCGACGCACCGATCCGTCACCACGATCACATAAGACCACACTCCGCAGGCGGCAGAACGAGCGCCGAGAACGGCGCAGGCCTTTGTGCCGCATGCAATTACGCGAAAGAGGGCGAGGGCTGGACGGCCGAGGCCTTACGAGACAAACGCAACGCGCGACACCGCTACGTACTCATCTCACCCACCGGGCACACCTACGACTCGAGTGCGCCGCCGATGCCGGTGGTCGAGCTCTACAACTCGACGATCGAGAACGTGATACTCGAAGGACTCTTCGACTTCGACGCCGCGTGATCAGCGACGGCGGGAACAGAGCTGTCCACAACTCGGTTACACTCGTCAACGACGCGCGTAGCTGCACGTCAGACGTCGTGGAATGCTCCCGAACCTCCATGTGCACCCTGCACAGGCTTCTCTTACGGCGATCGAAACTGCCCACCGGCAGTCTCGCCACCTTGCATCTCGGCCCGAAGGCCCGCAGGTGCAACACCCTGCCCGAAAGGCACTTTTCATCACTATGACGACCCCACAGACTTTTTCTGCACTCGGTGTACCCCAGGCCATCGCGGATGTACTCGCGAGCCAGGGCAAGACCGAAGCATTCCCCATCCAGGCCGATACGCTCCCCGACACACTGCAGGGACGCGACGTGCTCGGACGCGGAAAGACCGGCAGCGGGAAGACACTCGCCTTCTCCATCCCGATGGTCGCTCGCCTCGCCGGCCAGCTCCCCGGTAACCGCAAGCCCGGCCGCCCCCGCGGCCTGATCCTCGCGCCGACGCGTGAGCTCGCCACCCAGATCGCCGTCGCGATCGAACCCCTTGCCTCCGCATACTCGCTGAAGGTCACCACGATCTTCGGTGGCGTCTCGCAGGTCCGCCAGGTCTCCGCACTCAAGGGCGGAGTCGACATCGTCGTCGCCTGCCCCGGTCGCCTCGAAGACCTGATGAAGCAGCGTCACCTCACCCTCGACGGCGTCCAGATCACCGTCCTCGACGAGGCAGACCACATGGCCGACCTCGGGTTCCTGCCCGTCGTCACCCGCATCCTCGCTGCCACCCCGGACAAGGGCCAGCGCATGCTGTTCTCCGCGACCCTGGACAACGGCGTCGACAAGCTGGTCAAGCGCTTCCTGCACAACCAGATCACACACTCCGTCGACGAGGCCACGTCGCACGTCGAGGCCATGACACACAGTGTGTTCGAGGTCGACGGCGTCGAGGCCAAGAAGAAGCTCGTCCACCAGCTCGCCTCCGGCACCGGACGCCGCATCCTGTTCATGCGCACCAAGCACCAGGCCCGCAAGCTCGCCAAGCAGCTCACCGACGCCGGAATCCCGTCCGTCGATCTGCACGGCAACCTCTCGCAGGCCGCACGTGACCGCAACCTCGCCGCGTTCTCCTCCGGCCAGGCCCGCGTTCTCGTCGCCACCGACGTCGCAGCCCGCGGCGTCCACGTCGACGACGTCCAGCTCGTCGTCCACGTCGATCCCCCGGCCGAGCACAAGGCATACCTGCACCGTTCCGGCCGCACCGCACGCGCGGGAAGCGCCGGAGACGTTGTGACCGTCGTCCTGCCCGAGCAGCGCAAGGACACCGCAGTCCTGCTGCGCAAGGCCGACATCAAGGTCACGCCCATCCGCGTCACCGCCGACTCGCCCGCAGTGGCGAATCTCGTCGGCGAGCAGGCCCGCTACGTCCAGCCCGCACCGAAGGCCGAGCAGGCACCGGCTCGCACCGCGAATCCTCGCAACAGCAACAACGCGCGACGCGGCGGCCCGGCTCGCAGTGGTGGACAGCCCCGCAGTG
>NZ_BAOX01000351.1:0-4629 GCF_000813105.1 Rhodococcus sp. BS-15
GCCGCTGCACGCAGCGAGGGCAGCAGCGGCGGCAGCCGCACCGGTGAGCGTGAGGAAACCACGCCGATTGATGATGTGTGCCATGGTGTTCGACTCCTGATAGTGAGGTGAATCAGCCCTTGACCGCACCGGAGGTGAGGCCCTTGATCATGTGGCGTTGCAGGACGAGAAAGACGAGAAGGATCGGCAGAATGGTCAGCACCGTCGCGGCCATCACCGCACCCCAGTTGGTGTAGCCCTCGCTGTTCTGGAGCAGCGTCAACCCCACCGGAAGCGGTGCGACCGACGAGTCGTCGGACATCAGGAACGGCCAGAGGTACTCGTTCCATTCGGTGACGATCGTGATGATGGCGAACGCAACCATGGTCGGGCCCGACAGCGGCAGGATCACCCGGAACATCAGCCGTACCGGCCCGGCACCGTCCATCCGCGCGGCTTCGATGATCTCCGGCGGCAGCGACAGGAAGTGATTGCGCATCAGGAAGGTACCGAAGGCGACACCGGCCAGCGGAATGATGATGCCCTGGAACGAGTTCCGCCATCCCAACTCGGAGATGAGCGAGTAGTTGGAGATGACGGTGATCTGATTGGGCACCATGAGCGCGGCGATGATGACGAGAAAGACGATGTTCTTGCCCGGGAAGCGCAGGAACACCAGACCGTAGGCGCTGAGAACCCCGAGAACGAACTTGATGGACGACACGGCCGTGGTGATGATGATGGAGTTGCGTAGATACGTGAAGAACGGCACCTCCGTCGTCGCCTCGTCGTAGTTCTGTGGATGAAACACGCTGGGCCACCACGTGACCGGCTGAACGTAGATGTCCGGTCGATCCTTGAAGGAGGTGATCAGGATCCAGAACAGTGGCAGCCCGATCATCAGCAGGACGGCGACCATGGCCGCGTATCCGAGGATGTTCGCGCTACGACGCGCACGGTGCTGGTCGCGCGGCCCTGGCACCTTCTCCGGTGTGGCCGTCCGAGGCTTGTCGGTCACAGTCATCGCTGATCGTCTCGATCCATGATTCGTACCTGCACGAGGGTGACGATCAACAGCACGAGGAACAGGATCGTCGCGACAGTGGCGCCGTAGCCGGCCCGGAAGTTGCGGAACGTCTCCTCGTAGACCTGATAGACCATCGTGGTGGTGCCGGTGCCGAGCGGGCCGCCGCGCGTCATGACGTTGATGATGTCGAAGACTGGAGCGAATTGAGCAGCACCGTGATGGAGAGGAAGAACGTCGTCGGACGCAGTTGCGGCAGAAGCACTTTGCGGAACGTGGTCCAGCGGCTCGCCTGATCGATCTCGGCCGCTTCCATCAATTCCTTACGCACGCCCTGCAGGGCCGCGAGGTAGATGACGAAGGTGTAGCCCAGGTTCTTCCAGAGGTACGTCACGGTGATCATGACCATGGCCCACTTGGGGTCCTGATAGAAATCCGGAACGGCGCCGAGACCGAAGCGTCGCATCAGATCCTGGACCAGCCCGAAGTTGGGGTCGAAGACGAACTGGAACGCGATACCGATCGCGGCACCCGAGATGACGTACGGGGCGAAGACGGCGGAGCGAACGAAGTTGCGGCCCCTGAGCTTTCGATCGAGCAGCAGTGCCAACACCAGGCCGAGAACCAGTGAGCCCACCACTGCGGCGACCGTGAACACGACAGTGTTGCCGACGATTTGCCAGGTGTCCTCGCGGGAGGCCCACTCGCGGTAGTTGTCGAAGCCGACGAACGTGGAGGTCGGCGAGGACAGGTTCCAGTCGAAGAACGAGAACTGGAAGTTCTCGACCAGCGGCCGATAGGTGAACACGCCCAGCAGAACCAGGTTGGGGCCCACCAGAATCAGGAAGAGCGCGTAATCGGTCCACGGCCGCGAGAAGAAACGCTTCTCGCGTGCCCTGGGCAGCACTCGTTCGGTTGTTGCACTCACCGCGAGGACTGTGCTCAGTCTCGGCTAACGAACGGTGAATTCGGCCCCAACGTGTGCCGTCACGCAGACCAAATGCTGCGCAGTGGTGCGGTTATGTGCCCGCTATGGCACTCAACCGCACCACTGCAAAGCACTCAACGGTTCCAGTCTCCGAGGCCGTCGGATCCGCTGAGGGTGCCGCCGTCGGTGTTGACGACGATGACGGGGTCGCCCTTCTGGACGTTCTCGAAGAACCACTTGCCGTCTTCGGTGCTGACGTTGAGGCAGCCGTGCGAGGCGTTGGAGTAGCCCTGCTGCGATTCCGACCACGGGGCCGCGTGCACGAAGATGCCGCTGTAGGAGATGCGCGTCGCGTACTCGACGTACGTGCGGTAGCCCTCCTCGGAGTCGATGGGGACGCCGTAGGTGGACGAGTCCATGTACATGTCCCGGAATCGCTCGCCGACGATGTAGGTGCCGTTGGGGGTTTCGTGGCCGACCTTGCCCATCGAGGTGGGCATGGTGCGGACGACCTCGCCGTTGCGGGTGACGGTGATCTGCTTGGTGTTGTCGTCTGCGGTGGTGATGATGGAGTCGCCGGTGGAGAACTCGGCTTTCGCGCCACCTGCCTCGACGGTTACCTGGGTGTGCGCCGGGTAGAACTCGTTGGGCAGCCACCGGACCTGGGTGTCGTTGATCCAGTAGAAGTGCCCGGCTACGGACGGGGTGGTGGTGACGCGGATGGCGCGGAGCGCGGCATCGCGATCGCCGATGGCCTCGTCGAAGCGGATCGCGATGGGCTGCGCGACGCCGACGACCTCGCCGCCGGAGGGGCTGATGCTCGGATCGGAGAAGTTCGCAGGCGCGAGTTGTGGAGTGAGCTGCTGCGGCGCGGGTGCAGCCGGATCCGAGGACCCCGGCATTCCGGGGATGGAGACGTCCGGGCCGCCCGGCCACAGTGGCGCGGCCTGTGCGGAACCGAATGCGGCGGACGCAGCAAGGGCTGTACCTGCAACGATCGCGCCGATACGGGCGAATCTGCGTGTGCGAACCGGTGATGCCATGTAACCCGACCATCCTTCGTGCTGCGTCGCGACACCCACGAACAGTGCTGCCGCGGGGCAACGCCCATTAACACATACCGCCCCGACATTTGCTAATCGGATATCGACGAAACGGCCGAAAGAAACCGCGAGTACGAGTATCTTCCCGCAACCGGTCCCGAGAGCTGTCTCTGCAGGCCAGGACGCATGTGTCGGCAGCCGGGGAACGGGTATGTGCGAGGGGAGCACATCCCGTCCAGACACCGGCGGTTTCCGAAACGGACTCTTCTTCGTCCGGTGTCCGAAAAGGGTGGACCGTGATCTCCGATGCTTTCCCCCGTACCCCTGTCAGCCACATCGTCGTCGTCGTACCCGCGCACAACGAGCAGGATCTGCTCGACGCGTGCCTGACTGCCCTGGCGCGAGCACAACGCCGCGTCGTGGACGTGGCCTCGGCGTCCGTCTCGACGATCGTCGTGCTCGATGCGTGCACCGACGACTCCGCGCTCATCGCGGCACGTCATCCGTCCGTGTCGGCTGTCGAGGTGGCTCATCGCAACGTCGGAGCGGCCAGAGCCGCCGGATTCGCGACGTACGCCCCCGAACACTGCGCATCCACCTGGTTCGCCACCACCGATGCCGACACCCGGGTGGGTGAGGACTGGCTGCTCGGCCATCTCCGGCACGCCGCAGAGGGTGCTCGAGCGATAGCAGGAACGGTGGCCGTCGATTTCGAGGGCCACGTCGAGGAGAACCTCGGGCTGAGGTCGTCGTACGACGCGCACTACCGAAACGAGTTCGGCCACCCACACGTGCACGGTGCCAACCTCGGTGTCCGAGCGGCGGAGTACCTCTCCGTCGGCGGATTTGCACCACTGACCACCGGCGAGGACCACGATCTGGTTCGACGCCTCGAGCTCGGCGGCATCGAGTGCCGTCGGGTGTGCGACATTCCGGTCACGACCTCGGGTCGGCTGCGCGGCAGAGCGCCCGACGGCATGGCCGGATTCCTACGTTCCCTGGAGGCCACCGCATGAGCGAGACCGGTTTTCTCGAATCCACCGACCGAACAGACATCGAGACCGGACTGCGCGCCGCGTTCTTGGCGTTCGAGGCGGACGGTCGTCTCGACCTCGCGCTGCCCGGCTCGGGATACACCGACCTGCGCTGGCAGTCGCTCGCCGCCCTGAGCCGACACAACACGGTGCTGGGCCGGTGGTCCGAGGCGCATACCGACGCGATCGCGATCCTGCACGAACTCGACGGCCCGACGCCGCAGCGCGGGCAGATCTGGGGAGTGTGGGCTGCGGAACCGCCTGCGCCGATTCTCGAAGCGGTGCTGGAGGATTCGGGCTGGGTTCTCACCGGAACGAAACCGTGGTGCTCGGGTGCGTCACTGTGCACGCACGCTCTGGTCACCGCGCGGGTGGAGGGCAGTCCGCGGCTGTTCGCCGTCGATCTGACGCATCCGGGCGCAACTCCGGTACCGAACACGTGGCATGCGGTGGGGATGAGCGAGAGCGATTCCGGCTCGGTCGCATTCGACAACGTCCCGGCCGTTGCGGTCGGCGGACCGACCGACTACCTCACCCGGCCGGGCTTCTGGCACGGGGCCATCGGGGTGTCGGCAGCGTGGTTCGGGAGCGCGTGCGCGGTGGCGGACACGCTGCATGCCG
>NZ_BAOX01000350.1:0-4657 GCF_000813105.1 Rhodococcus sp. BS-15
CACCGGACAGCTGTGCCGGGCGGCGGTCGGCCAGGTGGGATGCTCCCACGCGTCCAGCCACCGATCGGCCACGACCTTCGCGGCTGCTCGGTTCGCACCGGCGCTACGCGGAGCGAAGGCCACATTCGTTCGCGCGTCCATGTGGGGAAACAGCAGAGCGTCCTGCGCAAGAGTGGCAACGCCTCGGGCATGTATCGGAACGAAGGTTCTCGACGAGGTGTCGGTCAACACCTTCTCGCCGAGTCGGACGATTCCGTCGTCGGGTGCCACGACGCCCGAGACGAGTTGCAGCAGCGTCGATTTGCCTGCCCCGTTCGGCCCGAGGATCGCGACCGTCTCACCCTCGCGGGCATCCAGTTCGAGGTCGATGTCACGGACGCCCAGGGTGGCGCGCAGGTGCAGTGGGCTCACAGCGTCCCCGACGACCGAGTGCCGCGTGCGGTGACGACGACGAGTGCCGCGACGAGAATCAACAGCAGCGACAGCGCCACCGCGGCATCGGGATCGGCTTCTCGCTGGAGATAGATTTCCAGTGGAAGTGTTCTGGTCACTCCCTCGAGCGAGCCGGCGAACGTCAAAGTCGCTCCGAATTCTCCGAGTGCGCGTGCGAACGCGAGTACGGTCCCGGACATCAATCCAGGAAGTATCAGCGGAATGGTGACGCGGCGTAGGACGGTCGTCGGAGTGGCCCCCAGCGTCGCGGCCACCACGTCGTATCGGTTACCGGCCGTCCGCAATGCGCCCTCGACGCTGACGACGAGAAACGGCAGCGACACGAATACCTGCGCCAGCACGACCGCGGAGGTGGTGAACGCGATTCTGATACCGAAAGCATCGAGATGTTCGCCCAGCAGTCCCTGGCGTCCGAAGGTGTAGAGCAGCGCGATGCCGCCGACCACCGGGGGCAGAACCAGAGGCAGCACGACCAGGGAGCGAAGTGCAGCTAGTCCTCGAATCGTACTGCGCGCGAGCACGATTGCCATCGGTACGCCAAGTAGCACGCACACCGCAGTGCTGGCCGTTGCCGTCTTCAAGCTCAGTACCAGCGCCGCAACCGCAGAATCCGACGTGATGAGCCCGAAGAAGTTCGACCAGTCGATTCGGGTGAACATCGCGGCAAGCGGTGCCACGACGACAAGCGCGCCGATGGCAGCCGGAACGAAAATCCACAGCGGCACGCCGACGGTCGGACTTCTGAGTGAGCCCGACTGCCCGGCCGCTGCCTGCGCGGTCACGGTGCCGCGAAACCGGCACCGGAGAGGACGTCTCGGCCGACGGGTCCGGTGACGAAGTCGGTGAAGGCGCGCGCGGTGGCCTCGTTGTCGGACGCGCTCAACGTCGCGATCGGGTAGGTGTTGACGGCCCGGCTCGATTCATCGAAGGGCACCGCGGTCACGGCGTCGCCCGCTCCGGAAGCATCGGTGACGTACACCAGGCCGGCATCTGCTTGACCCGACGTGACTTTGCCCAGCACGTCGGTCACCGAGGACTCCTCGCTCACCGCCGGGACGTCCGTGCCGGCCGCGGTCTCGATGGACGCTGTGGCCGCGCCGCACGGCACCTGTGGTGCGCAGATCACCGTCAGTACGTCGGGGTTCGCCAGATCTGCGAACGAGGTGATGTTCTTCGGGTTCCCCGGTGCGGTGACGATGGTCAGAGTGTTGGTGGCGAAGTCTGCTGGGTTGCCCGCGACGAGGCCTGCGTCGACGACCTTGGTCATGTTGTTCGTATCCGCCGAGGCGAATACGTCCGCAGGCGCGCCGGCGACCAGTTGCGCGGCGAGATCGGAGGACCCTGCAAAGCTGAGCTCGACCGAGGTGCCTGGATGTTCGGCCTGAAAGCGCGAACCGAGATCGGTGAACGTCGCGCGCAGCGAAGCCGCGGCGAACACCGTGATCTCACCTCCGACGGCACCGTCTCGCGGTTCGGAAGCCATTGCGGACGAATCGGATTGGGAACTGCACCCGGCCAGCATCAATGTAGCCGCGACCAGGGTGATGTAGGCCGGTCGTATTGCTTTCACTGAGATCTCCTGCTTTCTAGGGTGTTTCGACGATGACGGTCGTGGCCTTGATGACCGCGACGGTGACCTTGCCCGGCTCGAGTCCCAGTTCTCGAACCGACGCCGTACTCATCAGGGACACGATGGAGAACGGCCCGCACTGCATGCTGACCTCGCTCATCACCGTGTCCGAGACGACATCGGTGACCAACCCGACCAATCGGTTGCGGGCCGAACTGCCACCCGACGAGACTTCGGGCGGCGGAGCGGCATGCTCGCGGGCATAGGCGGCCAGATCCCGGCCGGCGATCACTTTGCGCCCGGTCTCGTCCTCGAGCGAGGCAAGCGTGCCACTGTCGATCCATCGACGCACGGTGTCGTCACTGACTCCGAGCAGCGCCGCGGCGTCTCGAACACGGACCGGAGGCACCGTCATCGAACCACCCCTGATGGCGAAATACTCCGCAAAATCGTCATGAAAACAACCATATACCCGAATTTGCGGTTGATGCGACCCGTTTGCGAACTCGGCGTTATTCACTGCCGTCGGTCCGCCGGAGCACCGCTTCACCCCGCCCGGATACGTCGCGGAATCTGCAGGGAGTATTGGACGTTGGTACGTTCTCGGACGGTTCTGGCGATTCGACGCCGGCGGCCGAGCGCATCGGAAGGAATTTTCAGTGGCAGCGAAGCTGTGGGCAGTGAGCGACATTCACGTCGGACATCGGGGCAACCGGCCCGTGACCGAGGACATCTTTCCCGAATCGCCCGAAGACTGGCTGATCGTTGCCGGCGACGTGTCGGAGAAGACCGACGACATCAAGTGGGCGCTCGAACTGCTGCGTAGCCGTTTCGCGAAAGTCATCTGGGTTCCAGGAAACCACGAGCTGTGGACGACGGTGAAAGATCCCGTCCAGATCCACGGGGCAGCTCGATACGAGTACCTGGTGAACCTGTGCCGCGAGATCGACGTCGTCACCCCCGAGGACCCGTATCTGCGGTGGGAGGGTGAGGGCGGCCCGGCGACGATCGTGCCGATGTTCCTGCTCTACGACTACACGTTTCTGCCGCGGGGAGCTCGGGACAAGGAGCACGGACTGGCGATCGCACGTGAGAAGAACGTCGTCGCCACCGACGAATTCCTGCTGTCCTCGCAGCCTTACGCGACGCGCGACGCCTGGTGCCATGCGCGGATCGACGCCACCCGGGAACGTCTCGATGCGCTGGACACCTCCGTTCCGACCGTGTTGATCAACCACTTCCCGATGGTTCGGCAGCCGACCGAGGTGCTGTTCTACCCGGAGTTCGCGCTGTGGTGTGGGTCCACTCTGACGGCGGATTGGCATACGCGGTACAACGCGATCTGCTCGGTGTACGGGCACCTGCACATCCCGCGGACGACCTACTACGACGGCGTTCGCTTCGAGGAGGTGTCGGTGGGCTACCCGCGCGAATGGCAGCGCCGTGGCCTGCCGAAGAACGTTCTGCGCCAAATTCTTCCGGTCCCCGAGTATCCGCCGGGTGCGTTGAACAAGTGGGGTGGACACTTCACGGTGACGCCCGAGATGGAGGCAGAGGTCGAGAAGATGAGGGCAGGCAAGTGATCGAGTCCATACTTCCCAACGGCGTCGTCTCGGCCGAATTGTTCGCGGACCCACCGGGTTTGACGCCGCATCCGCTCGAAGCCCCGCTGGTGGCCAAGGCGGTGGACAAGCGCAAGCGTGAGTTCACGTCGGCTCGACACTGTGCGCGCGTGGCGATGGAGAAGTTGGGCGTGGAGCCGGTGCCGATCATGCGCGGTAAGTCCGGTGCCCCGCAGTGGCCGAAGGGTGTGGTCGGGTCGTTGACGCACTGCGACGGCTATCGCGGTGCGGTGTTGGCCTACTCGATGCAGGTGCGGTCGGTGGGAATCGACGCCGAGCCACACGGACCCTTGCCCGATGGCGTGCTCGGGGCGGTGAGCCTGGAGGCCGAACGCGAGTGGCTCGCGACCGTGGGCCGTGAGGACGTGCACTGGATCGGGTGTTGTTCTGCGCCAAGGAAGCGACGTACAAGGCCTGGGAGCCGTTGACCGGACGCTGGCTCGGCTTCGAGGACGCGCACATCACTTTCGAGCGCACCGGTGTCGGTGACGACATTTCGGGAACGTTCCATTCCGAGCTGCTGGTGCCCGGGGACACGGTGTCCGGGCCGCCGTTGCGGGCTTTCGACGGTCGATGGATGGTGGCGGGCGGTCTGGTGATGACCGCGATCTCGGTGATGTGACGACCGGCTCCGCGAGCCTGGCACAATGCTCTCTCGTGAGTGCTCGCGAAAAGATCTCGTCCGGTCTCGTCGGTGCCGGCCTGTTGGTGGTCGACAAGGGTCCGGGAGTGACGAGCCACGATGTGGTGGCGTCGTGCCGAAAACTGTTGCGCACCAGAAAGGTCGGCCATGCGGGGACCCTGGACCCCATGGCGACCGGCGTGCTCGTGCTCGGCGTGGAGCGTGCGACCAAGATGCTGGGATTGCTCTCGCTGACCACCAAGTCGTACACCGCAACCATCCGGCTCGGCCGGAGCACGACGACCGACGACGCCGAGGGGGGACGTCCTGGCCGATGCCTCGGCCGCGCATGTCTCCGACTCCGAGATCCAGCCGCGATCGCCGCCCTGA
>NZ_BAOX01000349.1:0-4665 GCF_000813105.1 Rhodococcus sp. BS-15
GCCGTCCGGGATCCTCCCGAGCTTCTTGATATCAAGGTGAACGAGATCACCTGGGGCGCTGTGCTCGTAGCGAATCGGCCGGGGCGCCCGAACGAGTAGTCCGGTGGCTTGATCGAGGTGCCGAAGCAGCGGCATCCGGTAGCGGCGCAGCACCGCCGCGACGGTCGAACGCGGCAGACGCAGGTGGTAAGCGATCCGCGGCCGGGCCCCACCGCCGCTGAAATCGCAGGGCGATGATCCGGCGTTCACGCCGCCGGCTCGTCTGCCCCGGACAACGGTGCGGACGACTGGACCTGTCGGCCATCCCCGCCGCGCCCTGCACGCGGTAGCGATCGGCCCACCGCTTCGCGGTCACCGGCGAACAGTTGAACCGTTCGGCGGCCCGGTGCAGCGGCCACCCGTCGTCGACGACACAGCGGGCCAGGGCCAGCCGGCCCCGATCGGTCAGGAAAGCATTACCGTGAGACATGAGGACCTCGTGGTGATCGGCGTGTGTGTGGTAGCCACACCGATACCCGAGGTCCTCACCTACCTACCGAACGCCACGCCGTTCACAACCTCCCTGGCCAGTACACCTAGTCCGACGACTAGATCCCGGGCTCCGGCCCGAAGTGGTTGGTGATGATGCTGGCGATTTGCTCTTCCCGATACGCGGAGTGATCTAGCAGCTCTTGCTGAGCAGCCAGGGCCGCGTACGCGTCGGCGAGTTGGCTCGTCAGTCGCTTGACGATCTCACGCATCGCAGTGTGGTCGTCGCGGGCGCTCGCGTAGGCAAGTGCGAGTCGGTTGATGTCGTCAATCAGATGCGCATCGACAGGAGGGCGCGTCGAGGACCTGGACTGCCGCTTTCGTGGTCGCTGTGCTCGGCGTTCGACCTCGGCCTCCAGTGAGTGAACGAACACCCGCGGAGCGTTGCGTACAGCTCGCTGCCCCTGTGGTTGCGCCGGGCCGGTCAATACGCCATCACGGAGCAGTTGTTGCGCCCGCTGCCGCGTCACGCCGAGCCTCTCGGCGGCGAGCGCAAGCGAGACGGCCTCCTCCTCCATCAAGCAAGCATGCGTTACGCAATTTTGCTTATCAAGGCCCCGATCTGAGTTACATTCATGGGATTAGGAGAGTAAACTTGCTTATATGACGGTCTCCTTGCTTTCGGATGTTCTCGAAGCGCAAACACAGAACGCGCGTTTGCGCGGCGAGGATCTTCGCCGCGCTGGTGAGTTCATCGCAGCTCACGCCGTCAAGGCCGGGCTCGCGGTGTCAGCAGTTGACCGCACATCTGAACGCCTAGTTGCAGCCGCGTCCATCGCCGACGGGAACGTGCTTGTCGTAGACGAGTCGGAGCGATTGGACGGTCAGCGTGTCCTGCTCGTTGCCGGACACTGTGCTGGTCCGATGGGTATCGCGGCGCAGGCCTCGATCGCCCGAGCACTCGGCGCAACGTGGGTCGAGGCGATGTACGTCGCCGTCGATCCTGGGGACTGGTCCATTCCCGGGGTCGATGCCTTGGCAACCCTCAAATTGCAGGATCTCGGCCGCGGGGCTGCCGAAGGCTCACCTGACCTGGATGCTGGTGTGTCGTTCTCTTCTGAGGGGGTGGCGTGCGCGGCCGGGTAGCGTCGGCGGACACGATGGGATCGGTGACCCGAGCGGTCGAAGCTTCCGGCTGGTCAGGAGTTGTGCTTCCACGCACGAGCGTGCTGGGCGTGTCTCTCTTTCCGGTTGTCGCGATAGATCAGGCTGTGTGGGCGGAGCGGATATCGAACAATCAACCGCCCGAGCATGATCGGTCGACGTTGGCGGTCTGGGAATCCTGGATCCACGAGTTGGGTGATTGCCCGCCTCGCAGTCCGCTGACAATCGTTGGTTTCGTCTCAACGGCGGCCCAGCCTCAGTACGCCCTCGAGGCGTTAGGCAGGGTGTCTGGGTTCGGTGCCGGAATGTGGGTTACTCAAGCTGAGTCACCACGGTCGATCACCCTGGCTGAGTTCGATGTCGCTGATACGTGGGTCGTTCGCGAGCGGGACTCGGCGGTGCTCGTAGAAGGCCGTCCGGGTCCGGCGGCGACTGCGTGCCGGATGACGTCGACTAGGCACAAGGAGGAACAGCTCTTTGCGTGGGCACTCGACGTTGGTGTGGGCATCTAGACGCTGACGCGTGGCGTTGCGGCGAGCCAGGCCTTGACGGCCTTGTGGGGCTTCCATGGCTGCGACCGAGCAGTCAGCAATTGTGAGTGGTTCTTGATGGCCTGCTCGCATCGGTCTCGCCATTCTCCTGGCCTGGCCGGCGCGGGGTGCTCAAGCAGCTGCCTGGCGATCTGTGCTTGTGCTGCCAGCGAGTGTTCCATGGCCGCGCTGGCGACGTCGCTCTGGTCGAAGAGCCACGCCAGAGAGCGCCCATGGCACACGCTGCATGAGCACCTCCAGACAGGCGATTGCGGATTGGTGGTGATGCCACCTTCGACCTTGTCGAGCATGTAGTACGACTGCAGCCTGGGTACGTACACCGACGGCGGAGGTGTGAAAACTTCGTCGTCACCATCGGTCGCCGGATACAGATGCCTCAATCCTGATCGAACACCAACCGAAACCGCTGCCGCACCATGCGCGAGCGCTCCCAGTACGGATGTGTCCGAGCGCAGCAGCAAGGTCGGAACGTCGCACCTGAGTACTTCGATAAGTCCGGCGACGGTCTCCTTGTGACGCAGTGGGTCCGATTCGGATTCGAGAACGAGGGCAACTGGGCGTCCAGTGGCGGTGATCACCTCGATCAGCGTGTCGAGGTTGGCAGTAAGCCAGTCCGTGGCCAACGGCAGACACACCAACAGTCGATCGGAGTGCGTCCCCCATCCGAGGACGGACTTGAGCGACTCGCCGTCGCCCTTCGGAATGTAGCCGGAGTCCGTCATCGCCCACGTCAGGCCTGCTGCGAATTGATCGTTCACCCACTGCTCGGACATCCCGGTCGCGCCGACTCGCCGTGAGTTCCCGGTGTATTGGGCTGCATCGAGGAGGATTGCAGCGCGTTGATTCTCCTTGCGAAGGCGCTTCAGCGCGCGGCGAGCAGTGGCCGCACTTCGGCTGGCGACCACGGCACCAACGTTGTCCGTCGCCGTCAAAGGTGCAACGACGTCAAGGGCGCCGGCGGAGATGTGTGCCATGAACGGTGGTCCGAACTCCGGAAGTTCGGCACAATCGTCGAACTCGAGTGCTTGCGCGATCCCCACGGTGACCCCCAGATCGTTGACTTGGCCGTCTCGCCTCGGGATGTACGGGATCAACCTCGTCGATCGACTTCACCTATACCAGCAGCGACGTGTGATGCGCCACCAACTACGCACCTCAGCTATGCCGCCGAAACCGGACTACGTCGCGGCGCCAGGCGCGCGCGACACCCGTGCTTCTATCGCCTCAACGAGATCCGGGGGAGCACGGCCGCCGTCATCGGCATTCGCCAATCGAACGGCTCTGGTGACCAAAAAACCCGAGGTCACGGACTCATTTGAGTTCGCGACCTCGGGTCCAGCAGTTCATAGAACTGCTCGTGGTGGGCGGAGGGGGACTTGAACCCCCACGTCCCGAAGGACACTGGCACCTGAAGCCAGCGCGTCTGCCATTCCGCCACCCGCCCGGGTGACGGCGAGAACACTAACACGCACCATGCCGCGCTCGAAAATCGCCACTTCGAGCTGCCGGCAGCCGACGGCGGCGGGCAGTCCCCGTCGGCGGCACCGTATATCATGCTTGCAGCGCGACTTCGTGATGACACGCGGCCGTCGCGGCCTGCACACCAGCAGGCACCACACGGTGGAAGAACACAGTGAGAGGAGGGGTCACGATGGGCATCGTTCAACGTTTCGAGCGCAAGCTCCAAGGCGCTGTCGGCGACGTCTTCGCCCGCGTGTTCGGCGGAGGCGTCGTACCGGCGGAGGTCGAGGCAGCGCTTCAGCAAGAAGCGTCGGATCTGGTTCGGCCCCTCGAGGGCGGGCACCTCCTGGCACCCAACAGCTACGTCATCACCATCAACAGCTCGGACCACGACGAGCTCGCCGGTGACCGAGCACTCACGGTCAAGGCGTTCTCGCGCCACCTCGACGATTACATCCGCGATCAAGGCTGGCAGACCTACGGCGACGTGGTGGTTCGCTTCGAGCCGTCACCCACCCTTCACACCGGGCAGTTCCGTGCCAGTGGCTCGGTCGATCCCGATGTGGGACGATCGGCGACTGCTGCGCGGAACGAGTCCGCACAGCAGGGCGCGTCGGCACAAGCAGCACCGAGTCCCGTCCCTTCAGCTACGCAGCGACCGTCTGCCCCACCGATGTCGATACCAGGAGCCGGCCACATGACGCAGAACCCAGGCTACGACCCGCAGCGCGACCCCGCGGACGGTCATCGTCCCGATCCGCGCGCGCGCAACGGTTACGCCGGTGGCCAGGATCCGCGCTACCCCGCACGTGAGCAGAACGCACGTGAGCAGAACGGGTACGACGCTCAGGCCTACGCACCGGCCGATCACGACCCGCGCTACGACCAGCAGGCGTACAACGGCGGTTACGACGAGCAGCCGTACCCCGAGCAGGGTCAGGCCTACAGCGCAGCCGGCCAGGACCAGGGCTACGACCCCCACGCCTACGGCGCGCCCGGCGGCCAGGACCAGGGCTACGAC
>NZ_BAOX01000348.1:0-4677 GCF_000813105.1 Rhodococcus sp. BS-15
GCGTCGGTACAGTGCTCATCGAGCAACGGATCGCTATCCTGGACGAAGTGAATGCATCCCCTGTGTCCGCGGCACTGTACGAGCAGCTGACTTCTCTGCTCGACGGCAGGACGGTCACCGTCGTCAGCGGCGCAGGCATGTCCACCGACTCGGGGATTCCCGATTACCGCGGTCCGCAGTCACCGCCGCGCAACCCGATGACGTTCCAACAGTTCATCGGCGACGCCGAATTTCGTCGGCACTACTGGGCACGCAACCACGTCGGGTGGCGACACATGGACGCAGCGGTGCCCAACGACGGCCACCGAGCACTCGCCCGACTCGAACGGGCAGGCGTCGTCACCGGCATCATCACCCAGAACGTCGACATGCTGCACACCAAGGCGGGCAGCCGGAACGTCATCGACCTGCACGGCGTATACGCCCGAGTCCGCTGCCTGAACTGCGAGCGATTGATCTCGCGTTTCGAGCTGGGTCGACGGCTCGATCGAGCAAATCCCGGCTTCCTCGAGTCGGTCGCACCCGCGGAGGGCGTCGAGATCGCCCCCGACGCCGACGCGATCATTTCCTCGACCGCGCACTTCAGCATGGTCGACTGCGAATCATGTTCGGGGATACTCAAACCCGACATCGTCTACTTCGGTGAGAGCGTCCCCAAACCGCGCGTCGCCGAGGCATACGATCTCGTCGACCGAAGCGACGCACTGCTGGTGCTCGGGTCCTCGCTGACCGTGATGTCGGGCTTGCGGTTCGTCAGGCACGCGTCCAAGACTGGGAAGCCCATCGTCATCGTCAACCGCGGTACCACCCGCGGCGACGAATTCGCATCTCTGACAATGCATGCCGGCTGCTCGGAGGTGGCGACCGCGCTGGCCGACGACGTCGATCAGGCAGGAACCAGATCGTCGGCATGAACCACCGGCCGCTGTAGCTCCGCGGCCAACTCGCCTGTCGACCGTCCGAGCATCCCGACCAGCTCCCCCCGAGTCGTACGCGACGACCCCGCGAGCCACCAGTACGCCGACGTGGTCGACCAACGAGACCACGTCGCCGCCGTGGAACGATCCCGTCACCGACGTGATACCGGCGGACAACAACGACCGTCGCCGCTCCACCACCGCACGAACCGCCCCCGCGTCGAGGTGCAGTTCTCCCGCGGCGTCGGCAGCGTGACGAACCCAGAACTTGCGCGCCGACAATCGCGTCGGGCGCGCGGCGAAGGCAGTGCCCACCTCGGAGGTCGTCAGTGCGTGTGCGGCATCGGATGCCGCAGCCAGCAACACCGGAACACCGGCATCGGCCGCGAGACGCGCAGCGGACAGCTTGGACGCCATTCCGCCGGTGCCGAGCGCTCCCCCCGAACCGGCGACGACGCCGTCGAGATCCTCGGGGCTGGTCACCTCCGGGATCAGTGTCGCCTTGCCTTGCGGGGATCACCGTCGTACAACCCGTCCACGTCCGAGAGCAGGAACAGTGCGTCCGCTCCGACGAGGTGGGCGACCAGAGCAGCCAGACGATCGTTGTCGCCGAACCGGATCTCCGCGGTGGCGACCGTGTCGTTCTCGTTGACGATGGCGACGGCACCGAGCGAGCGCAGCCGATCCAGGGTGCGCTGAGCATTGCGGTGGTTGGTTCGCCGCGCGATGTCCTCGGCTGTGAGCAGAACCTGTCCGACCGTGCGCCCGTACCGGTGGAACGACGAGCTCCACGCATTGACCAGAGCGAGCTGACCGACGCTCGCGGCAGCCTGTTTCGTCGCCAGGTCTCGTGGACGCTTGGTCAGGCCCAGCGGTGCCATCCCTGCGCCGATCGCACCGGAGGACACGACCACCACGTCGGTGCCGCTGCGCATCCGAGATTCGATGGCGTCGGCGAGCAGATCGAGTCGACTCAGATCCAGACCCGCGTCGAGGCTGGTGAGCGCCGACGAACCGATCTTGACCACGATGCGCTTGGCATCGGCGATCGTGCGACGGGTATCGGTGAGAGCCTCTGCGGGCGAATCGGATTCACGCACCGACACCACGTCTACTCCTGTTCGGAATCGAGCCCGCGTCGTACCTGGCGGGCATGCTTGCGTTCGGATGCGCCGATGCGCTCGACCTGATCGAGACGGGCATCGGTGCCACGGCCTGTCATCGTGATCTCGACACCGGCCGGAGTCTGCGGCTCCCAATCGAACGACACGTCGCCGATGGTGACCGAAGCACCGGGCTGAGCGCCGGCCTTGATGAGAGCGTCCTCGACACCGAGCCGCGCGAGACGGTCGGCGAGGTAGCCGACGGCCTCGTCGTTGGTGAACTGCGTCTGGCGCACCCACCGCTCCGGTCGGGTACCGCGAACGATGAAGCCGTCCGGGATATCCGGATCCTTGACGACCTTGAAGCTGTCGTCGTTCCGCGCGACCGGGCGCAGCACCTGACGCCGCGGCTCGGGAGCCGGATGCGCGGTGCGGTACTCCTCGACGAGCTTCGCCAACGCGAACGTCAGCGGCTTGAGTCCGGCACGCGTCACCGCGGAGATGGTGTACACGGGCCAGCCACGGGACTCGAACTCGGCGGTGACCATCTCGGCGAGCTCGGCTCCCTCCGGAATGTCGGCCTTGTTCAACACCACGATGCGGGGCCGATCGGCCAGATCGCCGAGGCTGGCATCTCCGGACAAGGCCGGCTTGTACGCAGCCAATTCGGCTTCGAGGGCATCGACGTCGGAGATCGGATCGCGGCCGGGATCCAGTGTGGCGCAGTCGACGACGTGTGCGAGAACGGCACAGCGTTCGAGGTGACGCAGGAAGTCGAGCCCGAGACCTCGGCCCTGGCTCGCTCCGGGGATCAACCCGGGAACGTCGGCGACGGTGAAGGTGGTGTCGCCGCTGGAGACCACTCCGAGGTTGGGCACCAGTGTGGTGAAGGGGTAATCGGCGATCTTCGGCTTCGCTGCGGACAGCACCGAGACCAGCGACGACTTACCGGCCGACGGAAATCCGACGAGGCCCACATCGGCGACGGACTTCAGTTCGAGGACGAGTTCGCGTTCGATGCCCTCTTCGCCGAGCAGTGCGAATCCGGGTGCCCGCCGAGCCTTCGATGCGAGAGCTGCGTTGCCGAGACCACCGCGGCCGCCCGGAGCGGCGTCGAAACGTGTTCCCTCGCCGATCATGTCGGCGAGCACGTTGCCCTTCTTGTCGAGCACGACGGTGCCGTCGGGAACCTTGAGAATCAGGTCCTCGCCGTTGGCACCTTCGCGGTTGCCACCCATGCCCTGAGTTCCGTTGCCTGCCTTGGCATGGCTGGAGAAGTGGAAGTCGAGCAAGGTGTGCACGTTGCTGTCGACGACGAAGACGACTCCGCCGCCCTGTCCTCCGTTACCACCGTCGGGGCCACCGAGAGGCTTGAACTTTTCGCGGTGAACCGAAGAGCAGCCGTTGCCACCTTTGCCGGCGCTGACGTGCAGCACCACGCGGTCGATGAATCGTGACATAGCTGTCTTCGATCCTTTCGTGAAAGAAAAATCGGGAGAAAAAAGCGATAGGGGCGGACCGGTCTCATGACCCTGGTCCGCCCCTATCGGGAGCTGTGAACGTACGCCGTGGATGGTCGACTCGAGCAGTTGCCCGGTCGCGTCGGCCATTGTGAGCGCCAGCGCTGCAGAAGGACTAGGCCTCTACAGCGACCGGAACGATGTTCACGGTCTTGCGACCGCGCTTGGCACCGAATTCGACTGCGCCCGGGGCGAGTGCGAACAGGGTGTCGTCGCCGCCACGGCCGACGTTGACGCCGGGGTGGAAGTGCGTGCCGCGCTGACGAACCAGGATCTCGCCTGCGCCTACGGTCTGGCCGCCGAAACGCTTGACGCCGAGGCGCTGAGCGTTCGAGTCGCGACCGTTACGGGAGCTTGATGCACCCTTCTTATGTGCCATGTTGCATACCCTCCTCGGGGTGAATCAGCTTGGGAGAACGCGGGTCCGGAGAGACCTGGTTACTTGATGCCGGTGACCTTGAGGACAGTGAGCTTCTGCCTATGTCCCTGACGCTTGTGGTATCCGGTCTTGTTCTTGAACTTGTGGATGCGGATCTTCGGGCCCTTGGTGTGCTCGACGATCTCACCGGCGACCGAGATCTTCGCCAGCTTGTCTGCATCTGTGGTCAGGTCGGATCCGTCTACGACGAGGACCGGAGCAAGCGAGACAGCAGTGCCGGGCGCTCCCTCGATCTTCTCGACCTTGACGAGGTCACCAACAGCGACCTTGTACTGCTTTCCGCCGGTCTTGACGATCGCGTACGTTGCCATCGGAGGGCTACCCCTTGCTTCTTCGAACTTGCTCGCGTTGCGCATGGCAACACGACTGGTCTGGTAAAACGTGTTTGCTTGCTCCCTATCGGCCGGCCGGGATGATGATCATCTCGGCCCGCTCGAGAACCGTTGTTTCCTACAGGGCCACTACGGCACAGCAGAACGGTGTCACCGGGAGCGACTTATCAAGGTTACGGCAGGGAGACGGCCAGGGTCAAACTGCCCTGTCCCACTAGGCATCGATGTCCACCGGAGGACCTGCAGGCCGCGCTGCCGCGCGCCGTCTGCGAGGACGTGCCGCAGGCAGCGCGGCCTGCAGGTCCTCCGGTGGACATCGATGCCTAGTGGGACAGGGCAGTTTGACCCTGGCCGTCTCCCTGCCGA
>NZ_BAOX01000347.1:0-4699 GCF_000813105.1 Rhodococcus sp. BS-15
CCAGAACGTCGGTCGCGGTGGGTGGGACGGGGTGGGGAGTGCTCACGAGTTCCAGTATCCCGATCGGAGCGACTCGGTGCCGTGAAGGGGCTCCGGTTAACGCCATGTGAACGCTTGTTTCATAGATTCAGGATCTATGGACGGATCGTTCATGACGGGTCTAGCGTCTCTCACGTGCACCAACCGATCCTCCTCCTCGACTTCGACGGCACCGTCTGCCTCGGTGACGACCCGGTCTGGGCCTACGCCGACGCGGTGGCCGAATCTCTCGATCGCATCTCCGCCGCAACTCTCCGTGCCGGGTTGACGGCATTTCTCGAGCGCGGAGTGGGGGAGTACCTCGACGGTTACTCCGCCGTCCAGCAGCTGTCGGTGGGAGTGGACGCTGCAGTTCTCGCCGCCGCCTACGCGCGGTCCCGCGAGCACCTGGCCGCAGGTGGGCTCGAGGTGTGGGCACCGGCCGGGCTGGCGGATTTTCTCGATCGCGCCTGCGCCGACGTGGTTCTGGCCACCAACGCTCCGCGACGCGGCGTGGTGGAAGCACTCGACCGGCTCGGTCTGACCGCGCATATCGGTCGAGTCGTCACCGATGCCGGAAAGCCCGAGAAAATGCCTGCGCTGGTGGACTCCCTACTCGGCACGCGATCACCGCACCTACTGGCCAGCGTCGGCGACATCTGGCGCAACGACCTCGACGCACCCCATCGTCGCGGTGCCGTCACCGCCTACATCGACCGCCATGGTCACCCCCGCCCGGAGGCGACGTTCTCCGCCTCGACATTCCCGGCGATGTACGACGAACTCCTCGAATGGTCAACCGATCCAGCAGCATTCGCACTCACCCACGAAGGACAGTCATGAGAATCCGCACTCCCCTGCTCGCGGTGGTCGCCACCGGACTGCTCACCGCCTCGCTCGCCGGGTGCGGAGCCCGCGACGAGTCCACCACCGAATCCTCGGCGGCGTCGCCCTGCACCGGGTCCAGCTCTGCAGATGCTGCCGACCCGTCGGAGCTGACGCTGGCACTCGTCCCCTCGGGCGACGCCAACAAGCTCGTCGAAACCGTCAAGCCGCTGCAGGACGCACTCACCGAGCGCCTCGGCATCCCGGTCCGCGGCGTCATCACCCAGGACTACCAGGCGGCGGTGGAAGCCATCGGTGCCGACCAAGCCCAGATCGGCATGCTGCCGCCACTGCAGATGGTGCAGGCCTGCAACAAGTACGGAGCCGAGCCGGCGCTGCAGACCGTGCGCAAGGGCAAGACCACTTACGCCGCGCAGTTCTACACCAACAATCCCGACAAGTACTGCGACGACACTCCCGTCACGGGAGCCAACGGTCTGCTGTACTGCAACGGAACCGAAAGCGGCACGGGCCCGGCCGGATTGGACTCGCTGAGCAAGATGAACGGTGCCAAGACCGTCATGTTGCAGTCCGCGTCGTCCGCCGGATTCGTCTTCCCCTCCGCTGCATTGAAAGAGGCCGGTATCGACTCCACCACCGATCTGGACCTGACGCAGGTCACCTCGCACCCGGCGGCAGTGCTGTCGGTGAACAACGGCGACGACGAAGTGGGCGTGTCGTTCTGGGACGCCCGTGAAACCGTCGTCGCCGACACTCCCGGTGTGGCGGAGAATCTGGTGGTCTTCGCACTGACCAACGAGATCCCCAACGACGGTGTCTCGATCAGTAGCTCGCTGAGCCCCGATCTGCAGCAGCGCATCTCGGACGCGATGGAAGATTACGCGTCCACCCCCGAGGGCGTCGAGGCCCTGACGGCGATCTACCAGATCACCGGGCTCGACAAGGCCGACCCCGCTGCGCTGCAGCAGGCGCAGACCGAGGCGGACTCCATCGGCCTGGGGAACTGATCGCATGAGCGGCGACGGCATCGCATTCGACAACGTCTCGGTCACCTACGCGGGCGGCCACACCGCGCTCGACGGCGTGACTCTGGATATTCCGGCGGGTCAGATGGTTGCCGTCGTCGGCTTGTCCGGCGCAGGAAAGTCCACGCTGATTCGTACCATCAACGGTCTCGTTCCGGTCACCACCGGCACCGTGACCGTCGGTGATCGCGCCGTGAACACCCTGAGCAGCAGGGGATTGCGCGATCTACGCGGCGATATCGGAATGATCTTCCAGGGCTTCAACCTCGCCAAGCGCACCAGCGTCCTCAACAACGTGATGATGGGCCGGCTGCACAGCTCGCCGATGTGGCGAACGCTGCTCGGTGCCTGGTCCGCCGAGGACACCGAATTGGGAATGCAGGCGCTCGAACGCGTCGAGATCGTCGGAAAGGCCTACGAGAAGGCGTCGTCGCTCTCCGGCGGTCAGCAGCAACGTGTCGCGATCGCCCGGGCATTGGCGCAACAACCGCGGGTGATCCTTGCGGACGAACCGGTGGCCTCGCTCGATCCGCCGACCTCGCACGTCGTCATGCGAGACCTGCAGCGCATCAACGCAGAACTCGGCATCACCGTGGTGGTCAACCTGCACTTCCTCGATCTCGCTCGGCGCTACGGCGATCGGCTGATCGGGCTCCGCGACGGCAAGGTGGTGTTCGACGGCCATGGCCGCGACGCCGACGAAGCGGTCTTCGAGAGTATCTACGGCCGCTCGCTGACCGCCGAGGATGTGCTGGAAGCAAAGGCAGAGCTGTGAGTGCTTCCGTTTCTACCCGGCCGGTGAAGCCGCGTTCGGCATGGAAAACCGTTGTGGTGCTTGCTGTCATCGCGCTCATCACGATCTGGGCGGGCGTCGGTGTCGGTGCTGACCTCGGCGACATCATCGACAACTGGGGCAACGCCACCGACAAGCTGATCCAATTGATGCAGCCGGACTACTGGTTCTTCCCCGAAACCGTCGACGCCATCCTCGAGACCCTGCAGATGGCTGTCATCGCGACCGCAATCGGTGCCGCGATCTCGTTCCCGTTGAGTTTCGCGGCCTCTCGGGTGACCAACCCGAACCGGCCGCTCCTGACCGTTGTACGCGGAATCATGAATGTCGTTCGCGCCGTGCCGGATCTGTTGTATGCCGCGGTGCTGGTCGCAGTGGTCGGCACCGGCGCGCTGTCGGGAATTCTGGCGCTGATCGTGTTCAACGTCGGGATCATCGTCAAGCTCGTCTCCGAGGCACTCGACTCGGTCGATCGTGGACCGCAGGAAGCGGCCCTCGCTGCGGGTGGCAGCTGGATCGCGGCCGACCGCAGTGCCGTTGCGCCGCAGATCTTTCCGGCCTTCGTCTCGCAGGGTCTCTACACGTTGGAGTTGAACGTGCGCGCCTCGGCGGTGATCGGACTGGTCGGTGCAGGCGGTCTCGGCATGCTCATCGACAACGTTCGAACCTTCTACAAGTACCACCAGCTCAGTCTCATCATCCTCGAGATTCTCGTCATCGTCCTGGCGTTGGAACTGCTCTCGTCCTGGGCTCGTAGGAAGTTGATCGGATGACCGTCATCGACCGCACCACCCGGGCCAGTCCGGCTCGGCCGCGCAAACCACGCAACCCACTGCGCACCACTGTGTGGGTGGGGATCGTCGCCGTGTTCGCACTGTCGTTGTACGGCATCGAGATTCGCTGGGACAGGTTGCTTGACCTGCCGCAGAACCTGGTGCGCTACGCCGGACTGATGTTCGTGCCGCCGGACGTCTCGGCGCTCGGCAAGGCCGTCTCGGCCACCATCGAATCGGTGCAGATGGCGTGGTTCGGAACGGTGCTCGGCATCGTCGTGTCGTTTCCGCTGAGCTTCCTCGCCGCCGCGAACATCGGGCCGCTCTGGCTGCGATGGCCGCTGCGCATCGTGTTCGCCGTCATTCGCGCAGTGCCCGAGGTCGTCATCGCCATTCTCATCCTGTCGGTCACCGGCCTCACCGCCTTCACCGGCGCGCTCGCCATCGCCATCGGCTCGGTCGGCACCCTCGGCAAATGGGGATACGAGGCCATCGAGGGCGCGGAGAAGGGTCCGATCGAGGCGGCCAGGGCGGCAGGTGGGTCCACGGCCCAGATCGTGCGGTGGGGACTGTGGACCGACGTCGCACCCGAGGTGTTCGCCTTCTGGCTCTATCGCTTCGAGATCAACGTCCGCGCGTCGGCCATCCTCGGTCTGATCGGTGCAGGCGGCATCGGCAGCATGTTGGTCGACAACGTGCAGTACCGGCAATGGGGCGCGGTCGGCATGCTGCTCATCGTCGTCGTGGTCATCACCGTGATCATCGACCAGATCTCCGGGCAGGTGCGTCGCCGCATAATCGACGGGCAGTGGGGCTGGCGCGGATCGCGCAAGATATGAGCATGGATCTCGCGCCCGGTGGAGTCGTGCCGCACATCCGATCGATCATTCCGTCGTTGCTGCCGGCCGAACGGGCCGTCGCCGAGGTCTTTCTCGAACGGCCCGCCGACATCGTCGAGATGTCCTCTCAGCAGGTCGCCGATGCGGCCGGGGCGTCGCGGGCGTCGGTGGTGCGTACGTGCCAGAGTCTCGGCTTCGGCGGCTATCAGCAGCTGCGGGTGTTGCTCGCGCGTGATGCGGCTCGGGCGCTACCAGCGCAGGAGCGGTCGGCCGACGGTCCGTTCGCGATCGTGACGGAGACCTTCGCCCACGTCGGTGATTCCATCGCAGCGATGACGGCGCTGCTGACCACCGAGGACGTCACTCGCGCGGTGGCGGCACTCGCCGGTGCCGAGTCCGTCGTCG
>NZ_BAOX01000346.1:0-4729 GCF_000813105.1 Rhodococcus sp. BS-15
CCGGAGCCGATGCCCTGATCGCGGCGGTCTCGGCGGCCGTGTCGGCAGCTGCGGCCGACCGTGACGCCGATCTGCATCGGAGCTTGCAACAGATTGCTGCTCGGCATCGGCACGTCCGCGGCGCGGTCGAGTCGTACCTGGCCTCGGACGAGGCGGTCGCCGCTGAGATGCGATGCGCTGCGCTGCAGTTGGGGGGTGCGGATCGAGACCGGTGCGGAGCGGGAATCGTTGGAGCAGGCTGCACTGTGGAAGCAACGCGCGGCCGCGGCAGAGGACTCGGCAGTGCGTCGATCGGCGTTGGCTCTCTGTCGAGGCTACGTGCGAATGCTGGGTCGATGACCGCACTGTCGGAGGACATGAAAAGCGTTCTACGTCGGTGGAATTCGACCGCTCTCGGCGAGATCGAAGCGGCTCGGGAGAGTCGACCTGCCGGGGTCTACCTCACCGGAACTGCTGGATCCGGCAAGTCGGAACTGCAGGACGAGCTGGTGCGGGTGGGCGGCGAATTCACGGGCTCGGTCGAATTCGCGAGCTCGACGACCCGTGCTGCCGTCGTCCTGATCGTGGTGGACGCGTCGGCCCCGATCGGCCGTGTGGAGATCGAGCAGTGGCGGGCTGCCCTCGAATCCACGCCGGTCGTGTTCGTGGTGAACAAGATCGACGTGCATCGACACTGGCGTGAGGTGGTGACCGCGAACAGTGACCTCGTTGGCGAGTACGTCCCGCGGGCGGTGGAGTGCACGTTTCATCCGATGTCGGTTCGGTTGGCGCGGACGGGGCGGGAGGGCGGTGACGAAGTGATGTCCGCCGAATCGGGTCTGAAGTCTGTGGCAGACCGGCTCGGCGTACTGCTGCTGCAGGCCAGGGCTGTCGGATCGCAGCGCAAGTATGCGGCGGCAGTGCAGGACTGCGCAGCCAGGGCCAGAGCGTCGATCGTGGAGAGGGCGCGCGCGGTGACCGGGGGGCGGTGACACCACGGCCCTCCGGGCCCGGCGAGTCGAACTCGTAGGTGAACGGGAGAACCTCGGTGGAGACCGACGTGCACTGTTGCACAACCGAATTCAACGGCTCCGCGTGGAGTCCCTCCATGCGCCGCCGAGGATCTACGGGTACTGGGCGTCGAGACCAGGCATGCGATCGAGAGTGCCCGACGCGCAGAGTTGAAGCATCTGCCCGCACATTTCACCGAGTCCGCGCGCGGTGCGCAGAGTCGAGCCGACGCCGCGTTGACTGCTGGACTGCGAGCGGTGGAGTCCGATCTCGGGCTCGGCCCGACGCCGACGCAATCGAGCGCCACGAACGAGTTGCTCGACATCGAGGCACCGCCCAGGCGTCGCGGCATCGAGGACGCCATCATGATCGTGGTCGGGGCGTCGGCGGGGGTAGGTCTCGGACGGTTGGTGGTCTCGCCGATGGCTCTGGTGCCCGCCTGGGCTGTTGCCAATACCGTGATCACCCTCGTTCTGGGCGGTGTGCTGGCCTGGTGGTTGACGCGCTCGCGGGCGCTGGTGGCCGACCGGGCGCACCTGCGGGGTTGGACCAGGAGAGCCTGGCCCGGGTGAAGTCCGCGGTGGAGCAGCGGTTGGTCTCGCAGATTCTCGAAGCGGAGTCGGCGTTCGCGATCGCCGTCGCGACGGCAGATCGGGCGCTAGTGGCTCGCATCGACGTTGCGCTCGGCGAGGTGGACGCCGAACTGCGCACGCTCGCCGACCACCGGTCGGCGTTGCTGTCTGCGTGCGATCGCGATCTGTCTGCGCTCGAGCGGGGGTTGGAACGATTCCGCGGCGTTGTCGTACCTCCAGAGCCCTCCCGATCCTCGGCCGCGTCGATGGAACCGTTCGATGTGTCCGTGCGTCGAAGTCGGTAGGTGCAGTGTCGGTTCAGTGAAGTGAGGAGCGTCGATGATCGCGGTGGATGGCTTCGCAGCAGGGGATCTTCCCGCGGACGAAATGGCAGAACTGGATCTCGACGGCGCAGGTGCGCCCGCTTTCTCGACGGATCTGTTCGATCTCGACGGCGACGGGTACTACGAGACCACCGTGCGAACTACCGACGCCGGGATCACGGTGGCGACCGACCTCGACGGGGACGGTGTGACGGACAAGTTCACCGCGTTCGGACGTGACGGGCAATACCGAACCTGGGAGATTTTTCGAGAAGCGAACGGTATCGGCCGGGGCGAAATGACCGAATCCGGCGAGCTGTAGCTGCAATGTCGGGCCTCTGCATCACCGCTGGTAGAGGCCTTCTTGCGTTGATCTTTCCCTATCTGAATCGGTCCTGTGACTAATCGGACAACACCCTGTTTCTGGTTTCACGTCGCTCGGCGTTAACCTGATGAACAGGACATCCGGCGCTCGGTCCTCGGCTTGCTGTACCCGGTAAGATGGTGTACCGCAGCTCGAGCGGTCGAGCAGCGCCCCGCCGAGAGGGGAAAACCGAGATCTACTCGCGAATGCTTGCCCAGCATGATCGTGCGAGTTCTTCCCGGTTCCGGCTAACCCCAGGAGAGTTAGATGACCTCAGCGACCATTCCCGGTTTGAGCGGCACCGACAGCGTGCCGACTCGACACAAAGAACTGCTTGCCTGGGTTGCTCAGGTAGCCGAACTGACCGAACCGGACGCAGTGGTGTTCGCTGACGGATCCGACGCCGAATGGGAGCGCCTGACCGACAAGCTGGTCGAGGCAGGCACCTTCACTCGTCTGAACGAGGAGAAGAAGCCCAACTCGTTCCTCGGCAACTCCGATCCGTCGGACGTCGCTCGCGTCGAATCGCGCACGTACATCTGTTCCAAGGAAGAGATCGACGCCGGTCCCACCAACAACTGGATGGACCCCGCCGAAATGCGGACGCTCATGACCGAGCTCTACCGCGGCTGCATGCGCGGACGCACCATGTACGTCGTCCCGTTCTGCATGGGCCCCCTCGGTGCAGCCGACCCGAAGCTGGGCGTCGAGCTCACCGACTCCGAGTACGTCGTGGTGTCCATGCGCGTGATGACCCGCATGGGCCAGGCCGCGCTCGACAAGATCGGCGACGACGGATTCTTCGTCAAGGCGCTGCATTCGCTCGGCGCTCCGCTCGCCGAGGGCCAGGCGGACGTCCCGTGGCCGTGCAACGACACCAAATACATCACCCAGTTCCCCGAGGACCGCGAGATCTGGAGCTACGGATCCGGTTACGGCGGCAACGCGCTGCTCGGCAAGAAGTGCTACTCGCTGCGTATCGCTTCGGCGATGGCCCGCGACGAGGGCTGGCTCGCCGAGCACATGCTGATCCTGAAGCTGATCTCTCCCGAGGACAAGGCGTACTACATCGCGGCGGCGTTCCCGTCCGCCTGTGGCAAGACCAATCTCGCGATGATTCAGCCGACCATCCCGGTTGGCGCGCCGAGACCATCGGTGACGACATCGCGTGGATGCGCTTCGGCGAGGACGGCCGTCTCTACGCCGTCAACCCGGAGTTCGGTTTCTTCGGCGTCGCTCCGGGCACCAACTGGGACTCGAACCCGAATGCGATGAAGACCATCGATCAGGGCAACTCGGTGTTCACCAACGTGGGCATGACCGACGACGGCGACGTGTGGTGGGAAGGCCTCGAAGGCAAGCCCGAGCACCTCATCGACTGGAAGGGCAACGACTGGACGCCTGAGTCCGGAACCGACGCCGCACATCCGAACTCGCGCTACTGCGTGCCGATGGCCCAGTGCCCGTCGATGGCTCCGGAGTGGGACGACCCGCAGGGCGTACCCATCTCGGCAATCCTGTTCGGTGGCCGTCGCAAGACCACCGTTCCGCTGGTGACCGAGGCACGCGACTGGCAGCACGGAGTGTTCATGGGAGCCACCGTCGGCTCCGAGCAGACCGCCGCCGCCGAGGGCACCGTCGGCACCGTTCGACGCGACCCGATGGCCATGCTGCCGTTCCTCGGCTACAACGTGGGCGACTACTTCCAGCACTGGATCGACCTCGGCAAGAACGCCGACGAGTCGAAGCTCCCGAAGGTGTTCTACGTCAACTGGTTCCGCCGCGGCGACGACAAGCGCTTCCTGTGGCCCGGATTCGGTGAGAACTCCCGCGTGCTCAAGTGGATCGTCGAGCGCATAGAGCACAAGGCTGCGGGCGTCGAGACTCCGATCGGTGTGGTCCCCACCGCCGAGGCTCTCGACATCGACGGACTCGACACCACCGTCGACGATGTCGCAGAGGCACTCGCGGTGAACACCGACGAGTGGAAGGCCGAGATCCCGCTGATCCAGGAGTGGTTCGACTTCGTCGGCGAGAAGCTGCCCACCGGAATTCAGGACGAATTCGACGCCCTCAAGCAGCGTTTGGGCGCGTAGTATTCACGACACGGAACGGGGCTCACCGAGGGGTGGGCCCCGTTCTGGCTGTGTGGGTAGGTGCGTCAGGCGGTGAGGGCGGCTGCGCCGTACACGGTGCCGAGTCCACCCAATGCGGCCGGCACCACCTGTAGCCCGTCGAGAAACGCCAGTCTGGCGTGCAGTGCGATCGACTCCTGGATCGGGTTCCACAGTGGAGGGCCCGCCTGAGCGAACCCGCCGCCGATCACCACCATGCGCACATCCACCAGGGCCACGGCGGAAGCGATGGCCTGTCCCAGGGCAACTCCGGCGCGTTGCAACGAGGTGATCGCGACCGGCTCGCCCGCGGTGGCGTCGGCGGCAAGCCTCGGTTCCGGTGCTGCCGGTCCAGCCTGCCTCGCG
>NZ_BAOX01000345.1:0-4740 GCF_000813105.1 Rhodococcus sp. BS-15
GCGACGAGCATCGCGCCCCCAGTGCCGGTCGCAGTCGCCGCTGTCGACGCGCACCACGGGAGTTCCGACAACGGCTCCAGCGCGCCACGCACCGGACGGGCAAGGCAGTCCGAGCGTTCCGCCAGCCTCGAACATCGGTGCCGGGCGTACAGGAAGGGAAGGGCTGCAGAGGATCTGCGACGAAAGTGCCACCGGGCAGCTCGATCGTCGCTCGGGCACTCGGCCAGGCCTCCAGCCGCAGCGGACCACCGGGGTGGCCGTACAGCTGCGCTCCGGTCCACGGCCGACCGTCGAGCACCCCACCCAGCCATGCGCTCATGCGCTCGGCGCGACCCGATCCCCGCATCGAGTGATCCCACGGTCCGAGGGCGAGTGCCGACGGGCCACCCCACGACGACCAGATGTCGACGGTGTCCTGGGTGAACCAGTCCGCCGTCCCACCCTGCGCCAGAAGCGAACACTGTTGTGCTGCAGCGTGGTTCCTGCGTTCCGCATCCGACCTGCCTGCCTCCAGGACGGAGTGCCACGAGGGTATCGGGGGGCTCGACGAGCCTCCGATGTCGGACACCGGCAGCGTCTCGAGCAGATCCGCCGATGCCGAACTCTCGCGAGAGTGGGCAGCATCGCCCTGCTCGGACCACCAGCCGAGGCGCGACTGCAGGTAGAAGGCCCGGTCTCGATTTCGCGCCGTCTCCCCCTTCCCCAGAGCGGGCACGACGACCGATACGCCGGCAATTCCCTCGAATTCGGCTGCGACGAAGGCTGTTTCGGTGGCACAGTGCGCCCCGTAGGACGTGCCGTAGAGGAACAGGAAGGGGGCCCGCGACCACCACGCTTGCGCGGTCATCCACTCGATACAGGCCAGGCCGTCGGCCCCCTCACCGTGATACGGGCGAAAGGACCCGGTGGAGCCGTATCGGCCGCGCACGTCCTGTACGACGGTGGTGAATCCGCGCTCGGACCAGCCCGCAGCCTCGGCGAGGTGAGCTTCGCTGTTGTACGGAGTACGAATCGACAGCACGGCACGCGGGCTCCGCGCCTTCACGACGAAGGTACGAAGTCCCCCGATCATGTACTCGCGCCCCGTCATCGGGGCGGTTCCGGTACAGGCAGAATCGGATGCCGAGTCACCCGGAGCCTACGGAGGTCGATCGCCGTCACGCAATGGTCGGCCGTGGGATCGATGACCTCCGCCAGAACCTGAGCCGCCACGAATTCGGCCGCCGCGTCGGACACCGGATGGATCGGCGACGTCAATCGTCGCCCGCCGGCGCGAGGGGCGTAGCCGTCCTCGATTCGTTGCCTGTTCCGACGGGAGGCGGCGCGCCGCATCGACACGTCGGTCGGTCGGACCCCCTCGGGCACGACGACGTACAGATTGCCGTCACGGAAACACGCGATCGACCCATCGGACCCCAGAGTCTCGACGCCGTCGTCACTGACGGTGATCGATCGAGTCGCCGCATGCCCTGTGGACATACCGACGCGTCCCAGCATTCCCACCAGCGCAGCAGCGACAGAGCCGCAGCCGAGCACCGCAACCTTCTCGGTCGACGGATCGGGAACGACATGGCCTGCGGCGAGTAGCTGGGACAGCGCCGTCTTCGGTTTCGCAGACACCGGTGCCGCGGCGCCGGCCAAAGCTCCTGCCAGTTGGTCGAATTCGTCGTGGCCGAGCGCGAGAGCGAAGTGTTCGTCGTCGGCGGTGCGGAGCACGAATCCCGAATCGGATTCGTACAGTTCGGTTCTGGGTGCAAGTTCCATGGCGACGGCCCGGCCGGGGTCTGCACATCGTGGTGTGCAGACCCCACCGAGATCAGTCCTCGGCTTCCTCGAAGGGGTTCTCGACCAGGGCGTTGCTGTGGCCCGCGGAGTGCGTAGCCAGGGACACCGGTGACTGGATCGAACGGAACAGCTCGTTGTCGTTCATGGTTCTCCTTCTTCGATGGGCAAATCGGTTGCGGTGCAACCGATCCATGGACTCGACATCGTCGAGGTGTCCAACCCTACGTCAAGTGATAATCATTTTCAATAAGGATCACGAACTTTCGAGCTCATTCGTCACAGTGGCGAGCACCATGCGCAACGAGATCGTTCCGCGCCCCGTCGCCCATACCCCGGCGTCCACCTCGATCACCCGATCGTTGTGGGCCGCCGCCACACCCGACCACAGCGGATTGCTCGCCAGCCGGTCCGAGAGAGGCTCACTGTCGGAGCCCGATGAAAATGCTTGCGCAAACACCACATCCGGATCCACCGACGCGATCTGCTCCACCGATACCGTCGCGAAGGCATCGGTTCCCGCCTGCCACGGATAGTCACTGACCTCCGCGAGAAGCGAGCCGACGGGGGTGTCGACGGAATCGACGCCGAGACTGCCCGGTTCGCCGTACATCGACAGCGTCGTGAGGCCACTCCACTTGCCCGCGACTGCATCGACCTCGGCGGTGAACGCCTCGGCAGCGGCGTCTGCCTGCTGCTGCCGATCCGTCACATGGCCTATCGTGCGGAGGAATTCGACCGAATCTCGCCAGGAAGTCGGGTTCACCAGGTACATCGGTGCCACTTCCTCGACGGCACTGCGCAACCCGTCCTGCACTCCTCCGAGTCCGACAACGAGGTCCGGTTCCGAGAGCGCGATGTCCTCGACGTTCTCTTCACCGAATCCGCCCGTGATCTTGCGCATGTCGGCATCCGGGCCGGCATAGCGGGGATCGGCCGCAAGTTCCTCACGATAGGCGACGGGGGTCATGCCCACCTCCTTCAACGCGTCGACGCAGATGAGCGTCAGACACGCGATTCGCTCGACGGGTGCATCGAGCTCGATCACCGTTCCGCTGTCGTCGGTGACCGTGACCGCAGGCACTGAGTCAGCGTTGCCCGCATCGGCAGTACTGCAGGCCGCGAGCGCGAACACCGAGATTGCGAGTGCGCCGAACAATCGAGAAGAGCCGGACAACTTGCGCATGGGAACTCCTTTCCAGAATGATGTGTCCGAAATGATAACCATTACCGATAGAGGGGTTCGCGCTGCGGGTACCTGCGCCTGCATCGCCGTGATCGTGCTGGCTCTGTGCTGGGTGAGCCGACCCTCGATCCGGTGCGCGCGCTCGACGCCGTGCTCGACCCGTCGAATCCCCTCCATCCGCACGTTGCGCTCATTCGACTGCCGCGTGTGTTGTTGGGCCTGGTGAGCGGTGCGGCCCTCGGACTGGCGGGAGCGTTGATGCAGGATGTACTGCGCAACAGGATTGCCGGTCCGGAGATTCTGGGTGTGTCCTCCGGCGCGGCTGTCGCGATGACGGCCGTTGCCGTCTTTGCCATTCCGTTGCCGCTCACAGCACTTCCCTATCTGGCACTGTGCGGCGCAGCTGTCGCCGGCATCGCGGTGATCACCACCGTCGGACCGACCAGCGACCCGCACCGGGTGGTACTGCTCGGCGCTGCGGTAAGCGCTCTCGCGTCGGGACTGGTCATTGCGCTGGTCAGCCTGGGCACCGAAGGGAACCTGCCCCTGCTCTTTCGGTATCTGCTCGGCAGTCTCGGCGAGCGAGGGTGGAGCCATCTCGGTGTCGCGGCACCCTGGCTTGCCGTCTTCATCCCGCTCGCTCTGCTCATGCGGCATCGAGTCGCTGCCCTTGCACTCGGGGACGATGTGGCTGCGGGACTTGGCATCTCCGTGGTACCGACACGGCTGACCGCACTGGTGTGCGCCGCTGCGCTCACCGCCGCGGTGGCCTCGGTGTGCGGTCCGGTTGCCTACGTCGCGTTGCTGTCCCCACATCTGGCTCGATGGCTCTGCACACGACCAGTTCGCGGCGGATATTCCTGCTCACGCCCATCGTCGGCGCATTCCTGCTCGCCGCCGCCGACCTGGCATCGCGAATCGTGCTGTATCCGATCGAGATTCCCGTGGGTATCACGACAACGCTTCTGGGCGTTCCGGCACTGCTGATCGCTCTGCACAGACAGTCCGCCACGCGATGAAGGCTCGACACCTCGTGGCGATCGGGATGACGTGCATCGCAGGCCTGTTGATACTTCACCTCGTCTCGGGGCGCAGCGAGCTCGGAGCGACCGAAGTGATCAGGGTACTGACCGGCACGTCGGAGGTGCGAGCACACGAGATCATCGTTCGGAACTACCGTCTTCCACGAGTGCTCGTAGGATTGGTTGCCGGCGCACTCCTGGCACTGGCCGGAGTGTTGCTGCAGGCGGTCATGCGAAACCCACTGGCCGAACCGTCGACGACGGGCGTGGGATCCGGTGCGGCACTGGGCGTTGTGGTGTCGATTCTGGTGCTGCCCGCCCCCGGTACCGCACCCCTGGCGTCACTACTCGGTGCCGCAGGTGCCGGACTGGCTCTGTACCTCCTGGGCCGACGCTCACTGGCGGTCGCGGGAATCCTCATCGGCGCTGTCCTGTCCGCGGCGACCTCACTGCTGCTCGTCGTCGATGCACAACCGATGGGCGTGGTCCTTCGATGGCTGATCGGCTCTCTCAATGCCAGGACGATGGACGATTGGAATCGATTGTGGCCCTGGGCAATCGTACTGATACCGGCCGGGCTGCTGTGTGCGTCGCGCGCAAATGCGCTTGTGCTCGGCGACGCGACGTCCACCGGCCTCGGGATTCGCCCCCACAGGACTCGAATGTTGCTGCTCGCCATCGCGGTACTGGCAACGGCAACGGCCGTCACGGCCGCGGGTGCCGTCGCGTTCGTCGGCTTGATCGCACCTC
>NZ_BAOX01000344.1:0-4740 GCF_000813105.1 Rhodococcus sp. BS-15
GTCACGCTGCGCTTCGTCGAGGCGTTCCTGCGCGCGGCGGGCCTGGTCCACCCCGGCCTCAGCGCGCGAGTTCGCGCGCTCCGAAGCCGTCGCATACGTCGTAGCTTCGCGCTGCAACTGCTGGTAGCCCTGAGCCATCCGAGCCGTAGCCGACGTGATGCCCGTCGCTGCCTGCGACGTGACCTGCTCCGTACGACGAGCCGACTGCTGCGCACCATCAAGAGCGTTCGTCAGTTGGTCCTCAGCCGACAGGCGGACCGACAGTTCACCGAGATCAAGCGCCATGATGTTCCCCCAACTTGGTGCTGAACGTGGTCCCCAACGCCTCATCGAACTGCCGCTTTACCGCGTCGGCATAGCCGTCCAGGGCACCGGGAAAGCCCGCCTGAGCCAACAGTGGGCCGACCGCCCCGAACAACTTGAAGCAACCCTCGATCGAACCATTCACAGCACCAACGAGTTTGAATACGAGCGCGTGCATATCGTCGGCGTCGAGGCTGTCCAGCAGTTGCGCCGCCAGGTGACGGTCACCGGCCTCGATCAGCTTGAACAGTGCCCTCACCTCCGGCATCAAATCGTTCTGACTACTCATACGTGGCTCACTTTCTCGGACGCAGCGTCCAACCGATCTCGGACCGCTGCGATAGCTCGGAATTGATCTGTGACGACGGGCATAAGCTCGGCCCGGTCGAGTTCGTCAGCGGCCTGCTTGAGGCAGTCACCGACTCGGGAAGTGGTGCGGCGCAACGATTCTTCGAGCACCGAAACGAGGTAGACGCGGCCATTGCTTGGGAGCGGAACGCCGGTGTAGCAGTCCATGACGAACTTGCTCAGCGCCGCGAGCCGGTCACCAGTGCCAACCGAACCGCCCGAACGGATCAGCGCGACAACCGCACCGGGGTCCGGGTCGACACCATCGCCCGCCAACTCCCGCACGCACTGGACCACCGCCGACGCCTTCGGGTCCGCGAAGTCCCGACCCTCGATGAAGTCGAGCCAGACCAGCGCCGTGCCGGCGCGCTGCCAGAGCAGCGCACCGACAAAGCAGGACTCAGCAGTGACCACGATGCGAAGAGGCGTGACCGACGCTCGGATGCGTGTATCCGCGTGTGAGGCCAGATCCGTAACCGTCACAATCAATCACTCTCCTTGAACAAGGTGCAGAGGTACTGGGCGCGGGCCACGCGATGATCGGCGGCGGAATGCACGGGGCAATCAGGGTCGTCGATGGGGTCCGTGGCAGAGCAGCGCGTTCCGTCAGCGTTCTTCAACCACTTCGTTTCTTCCAGCACGGAAGAAACGAAATCGACTTTGGTGTTCAAGTCTTGTACTTGATTAGAGGAAATCGTCTGTCGATTTCCTCCTTGAACTTCCTGCCGAAGTTCCTCGATCCGCACGAACGCCGACGTAATTCCGTCGATAACGTCGACGGCCTCTTCGAGCGAAAGCTTGATCGAGGTGTCCCCCCAGGACAGGTGGACGTGTTTCTGTAGGCCGTCCAACCTGACACGGACCGTCTCGTCGGAGATCACGAGTGTGCTGGTCGTTGCCATCACGCGGCCTCGATTCCGATGAGACCGTGCTTCGCCCTGGCTATCTGGCGAAGTCCAGCAGCAACGCGGCCAGGTGCTCGGCGTCGTCCCACGCGATCGGGTACATCGAGCGGCCCTCATCGGTCAGGAACACCAGCTCGATCCGATCGAAGTCCACCAGACCGACCCGCAGGACATCACGTCCGACGAGGCCGTCGAGAGTGATGACACCCTCGAACGCCGCAGTGACGTTGCCAGGCAACATCTTCGTGCCCCTCACGCTGCACGCTCCTCGGTCGAACCGGTGCACGCATCAGCAGTCGCAACGAGCAACAGCCGCACCAACTCCGGGATGGAATCGGTCGAGAACGTTGCGTCATACCCACGGAGAACGACGTTGTGTTCCGTCGGCTCACCCTCGAACGGGAACCGCTGCGAACCCACCACCGACTCGAACCCGCTCAAATCCCAGACCGACCCCGCAGACCCGTACGCCTCCGTATGCGCGTCACCATCCTCCGACCGATCGAGCTGCACCGCCGTATACGCCTGCGCCAGAGTGACAATCAGATTCAGTGCGCCATCCGGCGACAACGTCCAACCGTGGTCCTTGTCGCCCACCTGTATCGCGTGACTCGACCCCTCAGCATCGACCGCGCGATGCACCAACACATCCAGACGGTCCGACTCCGAATCCATCGCAACCGAATCGAGCTGGAGAAAGTCGCAGATCTCCTGGTTCGGGAGCAACTCCGGGCGTGGCTCGAAAGTGGGAGTGCTCATGCGATGTCACCGCCGAACGTCGCGCGGGCCATCGCCGAATGCTCGATGAAGTCGACGTCACCGATGCGGCCTGCACGCATCGCCAGTTCCAGCGCGTCGCGGGCACCGAACGACGGGGCCACCACACGGAGACGACGGCCGTAACGAGCACGCGCCGTCGGCAACAGAGATGCGTCGAACTCGGACGGCAAAGCAGTCAAATGTCGAACCTGTCGGAGGTTCGGAGTACAGTTCCTCATCAGATCAGTTCCTTTCAAGAGGGTGCGGTCGATTGCCTCGGCAGGTGGTAGGACACCTGTCGAGGTTTTTTCATTGAGAAGGGACGCCGACATCAAGACGCGGCGCTGACGGGTTGGTCCGCGCCGAAAAGGGTCAGGAACGGCAGACGTGGGATGAGCACGCGCCGGCCCACGTTGACGGAAGGGATCTGGCCCCGCTGAATACCACCGGTCAGGGTCCGAACGTCGATACCCAAGACCTCCGCTGCCAGCTTCTTGGTGATTACCACTTCGTTCGATCGGCGGAGATCGTCCAGGGTGGTCCTGCTATGAGCCTCTGTCGTGCTCATCTGTCCTCCAGGTGTCATAAAATGCGTCGGTTGGAACGCATTAATAGTTACACGAAACACGCCAAGGATGCAATAAATACCTTCGAGATGCCTATACATTTTCTGATACATTGCGTGCATGGGCGCACTGGAGGACACGGATAAGGCAATCGGGCAAGCTGTTCAGAGGGCGCGGATCGCGCGAGGCTGGTCTCAGACCGCACTAGCGGAGAGGCTCGCGGAGGCGAGCGAAACGAACTGGTTGCAGCAAACCGTCCTCCGGCTCGAGTCCGGTCAGCGGTCGTTGAAGGTTCGCGAACTGATACTGCTGTCAGAAGTGCTCGGCATCAGCCCAGCGGGATTGCTCGATGGCATTGTGCGCGAACAACATTCAGATCCTCTGGATGTCGAGTCCATGAATTGGATGATTCGCGATCTGAACAACGCCATCACCGCGCTACAAGAGGCACTCATCGGGCAAGAGCGAAGCGCCACGCAGGTCAAGGAGTCAGCCCAGCAGATCCGGCACCAGCGCGACGTTCTCGAAGCTGAGATGAAGAGCAGGCAGTCCCGCAATGGCTAGGCGCAGTCGGCGGGCCGGCAAAGGCTCCATCACCAGCTACACCACCAAAGCCGGAACACGCTGGCGCTACCAACTCTGGGTACCACTCGACCCCGAAAACCCCGACGAAGGCGACCGCCAAACCGGAAAAGCCGGCTACAAAACAGCAGCCGAAGCAGACGACGCACTCACCACAGCGAAGAACGAAGCAGCCGCGGGCCTACGCGTCGACAACACCAAGATCACCCTCGGCCCCTACGCGCAGCAATGGCTCGACAGCCACAGGGTCGCCAACACCACCCGGGAGCAGTACCAGCGCCACATCACCCTCCACATCGCCCCAACCCTCGGCGACGTTGCAATCAGAGCGATCACCGCCACCCGCATCGCCAAGCTCTACCGAGACCTCGAAGACAAAGGACTTGGCACCAACAGCATCCGAAAGATCCACGTCACCCTCACCCAGATACTCGACGCTGCCGTCGCCGACCGACACGTACTCGTAAACCGAGCGCGCACCAAAGCCGCCAAGCCACCCACCATGAAGCAGGCGAAAGAAGCCGCCGAGGAATACGAGGCATGGACCGCAGCGCAACTCTCCGCGTTCCTCGCATGGGACAGGGACGTCTACAACGACGAACTCCACGCCCTCTGGCACACCATGGCCTCGACCGGCATCCGGCGCTCTGAAGCTCTCGCCCTCCGATGGACCGACGTCAATCTCACCGATGGGGCCGTCACCGTACGGCGCGCCCTCGACTCGTCGATCACCGGCAAGGGGACCGTGAAGGGCACCAAGACCGGCCGCACCCGGCGCATCGACATCGACACAGCCACCATCGACAGCCTGAAAGCACACAGGGCGGCACGGGGCGGCATGGCACTGGCATTAGCGCGGGGTGACTCACTTGTCTTCGGTAACGACGCAGGGGAGCCACGGAACGTACGCGGGGCATCCACCGGGTGGACCATGCGGGTACGACGGGCACGGGCGCACCTCGGGGAGGACGTGCTGCCTACCCTCCGGCTGCACGGCCTGCGGCACACCCACGCCACCCTCCTGATCGCAGCGGGGGAGTCGATCAAGGTGGTTCAGGAGCGGCTCGGTCACGCGTCCATCTCAGTCACCATGGACATCTACAGCCATGTGATCCCCGGCCAACAGAAGAGCGCAGCCGAGAGGTTCGCCGCCCTTTTGAGCTGACGCTATTGCACCGTCTGTTGCATGGAGCAGAAACGACAGAAGCCCTGACCCGCGTCATTGCAGGTCAGGGCTTCTTTTCGATGGGGTGAGCGACGGGACTCGAACCCGCGAC
>NZ_BAOX01000343.1:0-4804 GCF_000813105.1 Rhodococcus sp. BS-15
CGTCCGCGGCGGGCGACGCCGACCACCTCGGAGTCGGTTCGGATGGCATCGCCCAGTACGGCGGCCAGGGGCGCGAGGTACTGCGCCACCCATTCGCGTCCGGTGGCGTAGGTGTCGCCGTCCGGCGCGGTCCAGCCGGTGGGTTCGAGCAACCGGGCGGCAGCGGGGTCGACGACCTCGGACCACGGGGAGAACAGTCGAACGTGATTCCACTCGGACACTGCCGAGCCGGCCGACGGTCCGCGTTCGAGAACGACTACGTCGGAACCGGTTTCGGCCAGATGCGCCGCAGCGGCGAGACCGATGGGCCCTGCGCCGACCACTACTACGGGGTATGAGTTCATGACTGATCTACCTTTCCTCTTCGAATGACAGTGTCGACGGCTGCACGCGCTGTGCGGCCGACACCGATGAGCGTTGCCGACGCCGGGCCGGTCCAGTCGCCGTAGCCGAGAAAAATCAGGTTCGGCTCGTCTCGGACATGGTTGCCGTCCAACACGATTCCCGACCTGTCGGTGTGCAGGTGCAGTGGCCGCAGGTGGTGCAGAGCAGGGCGAAAACCGGTGCACCACACGATCGCATCCAGCCTCTGTGTCGTGTGCCCGTCGGTGACGCCGTCGGAAGTGAGCGCGGTGAACATCGGCCTGGCCTGCAGAACTCCACGATCGCGGGCCTCTCGCACCGGCGGGACCATCACGATGTCTCCCAGACCGGCGACACCGCCGGAATCCGCTGCGCCCTCGGCAAGAGCGCGAGCCCGATCGCTGGCGACATCGAACAGCACTCGGCCGTCCACATCGTCGGGGAGAAACCTGGGCCCGCGGTTGGTGAACCACACGGTGTCGGCGACGGTGGATATCTCGGCCAGAATCTGCGCAGCCGAGTTCCCGCCACCGACGATGCCCACGCGCTTGCCTGCGAACGCATCGGGCATCCGGTAGTCGGCAGCATGAAGTTGCGTCCCGGAGAACTCACGCATACCGGGATAGCTGGGCCAGAACGGTCGCGACCACGTACCGGTGGCATTGACGATCGTTGTGGCGCAGTAGGAGTCACCGTCGGTATCGACTCGATAGCCGTCGGTCGTACGATGCACCGACTTCACGTCGACTGGCCTGCGCACCGGCAACTCGTACTTCTTCTCGTATGCCCGGAGGTAGTCCACCACATGCGACGCCGGCGGAAAGCCGCTGTGCCACGGCGGCATCGGCCAACCGGGCAATCGCGAGTACTCGGCAGGCGAGAACAGCTGCAGCGACGGCCAGTACTCCTGCCAGGAGCCTCCGGCATGCGTCTGATCGTCGAGGATGACGAAGTCCACACCGGCCCTTCGCAGGTAGTAACCGGCGGCCAGTCCTGCCTGACCGCCGCCGATCACCACCACCTCCGAAGTCATTCGAGTCAACCGTCGGTGCCGCGTATTCGGGACGCGAGTTCCTCGACACGAGCGGCGATGTCGTCGCGCACCAGACGCATCCGTTCGATTCCGTCGACACCACGTTCGGACGGCTCGTCGGTGTTCCAGTTCTCGAAGGTCGGACCGTCGACACGGTCGACCTTCGCCTCGTTCCCGAGGGTGATCACGTAGTCGATGCGAGACAACAACTCCGGTCGATCGGCTTCGGCTGTTCACCGGACAGGTCGACGCCGACTTCGAGGAGGGCCTCGGCCGAGAGTGCATTGACCGTTCCGCTCGGCTTCGTTCCCGCCGAGTGCACCTCCACCGAGTCGCCGACGGCCTTGCGCATCAGACCGGCAGCCATCTGAGACTTGCCGCCGTTCTTGACGCAGACGAACAGCACGCTCGGTGTCGTCATGACAGCGAACCTTGCTTCGCTGGAACCAATTCGGCGATCAGTTCTTCGATTCGACTCTTGATTTCGTCTCGGATCGGACGGACCGCCTCGACGCCTCTGCCTGCCGGGTCGGCCAGTGCCCAATCGCGGTAGCTCACTCCGGGGAACACCGGGCACGCGTCCCCGCAGCCCATGGTGATCACGACGTCGGACGTCTCGACGGCCTCCGGGGTCAGAATCTTCGGGGACTGCGACGAGATGTCGATACCGAGTTCGGCCATGGCCTCGACTGCTGCGGAGTTGATGGTGTCCGCGGGCGCGCTACCGGCAGAACGCACCTCGACGGTGTCGCCGGCGAGATGAGTGAGAAATCCGGCGGCCATCTGAGATCGGCCGGCGTTGTGGACACAGACGAACAGAACACTGGGTGTGTCGGACATGGAGTCGTTTGCCTTTCGAGCGCGAGGCGGATACCTCAGGCCGGTACGGTTGTGGTGGTCAACTCGGTGAGCAGTTCGCGGACACGTACGTCGAGATCGTCGCGGATGAGACGCACCTCGTCGAGGGACTTGCCGTCGGGGTCGGTCAGTTGCCAGTCCAGGTAGCGCTTGCCCGGGTAGACCGCGCACGCGTCGCCACATCCCATGGATACCACGACATCTGCCGCGGCGACGACGTCGTCGGTCAGTGGCTTGGGGAATTCACTGCCCAGGTCGATGCCCTGTTCCTCCATCGCCTGCACCACGATCGGATTGATTTCGTAGGTGGGGGCCGAGCCTGCAGATCGGACGTGGACCAGTCCCCGTGCGTGGTGCTCGAGCAGGGCTGCGGCCATCTGTGAGCGTCCGGCATTGTGGACGCAGATGAACAGCACCTCGGGCACGAGTTTCGGTGCGTCACCCTGTGATTGGGCGAGTGCAGTGAGGCGATCCGCGGCGAACTTGCCGGCCAGGGTGGTCAGGTGGGTATGAATCTTCGAGGTTCGACGCAGTGCGGTGTAGGACTCGAAGACGTAGCGCTCGACGGTTTGCGTGGAGAAGATGCCCTCGTATTCCGCTGCCAGTCTCTCGGCGGTGCGCGAGAGGAGGGCCTGGGGCATCAGTAGTTCGGGCTGAGCGCGGTGGCTGGAGGGAGAAGTGTTGTCGGACATCAGGACTCCTTTGTCGCTGTGGTCACGGGTGGTGCGGGGGAGAAGCGCTTGCGCAGTGCGAGGGAGACATAGACGAGGCCGACCAGTACCGGCACCTCGATGAGTGGTCCGACGACTCCGGCGAGTGCTTGCCCGGATGTCGCGCCGTACGTCGCGATGGCGACGGCGATCGCCAACTCGAAGTTGTTGCCTGCTGCGGTGAACGCGAGGGTGGTCGTGCGTTCGTAGCCCAGACCCATCGCAGCACCCAGGGCGTAACCGCCGCCCCACATCACCGCGAAGTACACCAGTAGTGGCAGTGCGATGCGAACCACGTCGAACGGCTGTGAGGTGATCTGATCACCCTGCAGCGCAAACAGAATGACGATGGTGAAGAGCAGACCGTAGAGCGCCCACGGGGCGATCCTGGGGATGAACTTCTCCTCGTACCATTCCCGGCCCTTGGCGCGCTCGCCGAAGAAGCGAGACGCGAATCCGGCTATCAGAGGGATACCGAGGAAGATGAGGACCGACTTGGCGATCTGCCATGGCGACGCCTCGATGGTGGTCTGGTCGAGTCCGAGCCATCCCGGCAGAACCGAGAGGTAGAACCATCCGAGGATCGCGAACATGAACACCTGGAACACCGAGTTGATCGCCACCAGGACCGCGGCGGCTTCTCGGTCCCCGCAAGCGAGGTCGTTCCAGATGATGACCATCGCGATGCATCGAGCCAGCCCGACGATGATCAGACCGGTTCGATATTCGGGGAGGTCCGGCAGGAAAAGCCATGCGAGAGCGAACATCAGGGCCGGACCGAGGACCCAGTTGAGCACCAGCGAGCCGATCAGCAGACGCTTGTCTCCGGTGACGGTGTCGAGGCGGTCGTAGCGAACCTTGGCCAGCACCGGGTACATCATGACGAGCAGTCCGATGGCGATGGGGAGCGAGACGCCGTCGATGGAGATGGTGGACAGCGCCTCGTCCATTCCTGGGATCATGCGTCCCAGGAGTAGACCCACGACCATCGCCACGCCGATCCACACGGGTAGGAACCGGTCGAGAGTGGAGAGCTTGCCGACTACGGCAGTATCGGTCGTCGTACTCATGCCATGACCTCCGTGGACTCTGCAGCGTTCAGCACTGCGGAAAGTTGCTGCAGGGCAGCGGGAATCACCGAGTAGTACACCCAGGTTCCGCGCCGTTCACAGTCGAGCAGTCCCGCCTCGCGGAGCACCTTGAGGTGGTGGGAGATGGTCGGTTGGGAGAGGTCGAATGCGGGGGAGATATCGCAGACGCAGGCTTCGCCGCCTGCATGGCTGGCGACGAGGCTGAGCAATCGCAGTCGGACGGGATCTCCCAGTGCTTTGAACATGCGGGCCAGATCTCCGGCCCAGTCCACGGTGAGGGGCTCGCGGGTCAGCGGCGAGCAGCACTCGCCGTCGACGAGCGGCCGGTCTTGATTCGACATACGTCTATATTGACGTCTACCGAATCAGGCGTCAAGTGAACAGTTGCCGAACGCGGATCTGCCGATAGACGACACCGAGAGCGACCACGACGGTTCCGACGGCGATGGCCGTCACCGGCAGCGTGGCGATCAGCACCACGCACCCGATGCTGCCGAGGATCTGAAGGGCCCGTGGGTAGCGGCGGTGTTCGGCATCCTGGGTGTACGCGCTGAGGTTGGCCACCAGGTAGTACAGCAACACCCCGAACGACGAGAAGCCGATGGCGTCACGCAGGTCGACCATCATGACCAGCACGACGACGATCACTGCGAGGGTGATCTCGGCGCGATGCGGAACCGAGTGGCGGGGGTGGACCGCGGCCAGGTACGCCGGCAGGTCGTCGTGGCGGGCCATCGCCAGCGAGGTGC
>NZ_BAOX01000342.1:0-4833 GCF_000813105.1 Rhodococcus sp. BS-15
GCGGAACGACCCGAGGGGCGGGGAGTGGAATGACGCACGATCGCAGTTGGTCGGGCAGGCTTCGGGCCGCGGTCGCGGCGCGCGGTCGACTGTGTGTCGGTATCGATCCGCATCCGGCTCTGCTCGAGGCGTGGGAGTTGCCACGCTCGGCGGACGGTCTCGAGGTGTTCGCCGAGCTGTGTGTCGAGGCGTTCGTCGGTGAGGTGGCGATCGTCAAGCCTCAGGTGGCGTTCTTCGAGGCGTACGGATCTGCCGGGTACGCGGTGCTCGAACGCACTGTCAGTGTGCTCAGGGACGCGGGCACCCTGGTGATCGCCGATGCGAAGCGCGGCGACATCGGCACCACGATGGATGCATACGCACAGGCTTGGCTGGACCCCGCGTCTCCGTTGTCCTCGGACGCCGTCACGGTGTCGCCGTACCTGGGCTTCGATTCGCTGGGGGAGACGGTCGACCGAGCGGTGCAACATCAGCGCGGTGTGTTCGTGCTGGCTCGAACCTCGAATGCGGAGGGCTCGGCCCTGCAGCAGGCGGCGACGTCGAACGGCGGGTCGGTGGGTCAGTCGATCGTCGACGCGGCGGCGGCGCGTAATCGCCTCGATGCCGACACCGTGGGGTTGGTCGTCGGTGCCACTCGTGATCATGGTCTCGATCTGTCGAACTACACCGGGCCCATCCTCGCCCCGGGTCTGGGTGCACAGGGAGCGACGGTTGCCGATCTAGCGGAGATCTTCCGCGAGTCGCGTGAGCTGTTGCTCCCCAACTCCTCTCGGGGTGTGCTGGCGGCAGGCCCGTCGGTGACGGCATTGCGTGACGCGGCGATGCGGTTGCGCGACGAGATCGAAGCCGGTCTTGCATAGTCGATGCTGCTGCGCTCCGGCACTCGGGGGCGAGTTAGCGGTGAACGCGAGTCGTCGGTACGGTCGCTAGCGCTGCCGACGAACAGCGCGGATCGCCAGTGCGGAGCGCCGATGACCGCGGCCGGTGGCAGTGGAACACCGATGATCGACGTGCCGACAGCGATCGTGTGCGTCGTATCGCCCAGAACGAGAAGACGGAGGAACCGACAGTGGCCCTTCCCCAGTTGACCCCCGAGCAGCGTGCCGCTGCCCTCGAGAAGGCAGCGATCGCCAGGAAAGCGCGCGCCGAGCTCAAGGAGCGTCTCAAGCGCGGCGGCACCGATCTCAAGCAAGTGCTCGAGGATGCCGAGACGGACGAGATTCTCGGAAAGATGAAGGTCTCCGCGTTGCTCGAGGCCCTGCCGAAGGTGGGCAAGGTCAAGGCCGCGGAGTTGATGACGGAATTGGAGATCGCGCCCACCCGTCGACTGCGAGGTCTCGGCGATCGGCAGCGCAAGGCGCTGTTGACGAAGTTCGATTTCGAGGCCTGACGACAGTGAATGACACTGCGGCGACATCGGTCGCGGAGAACGAGCGCGGCCGGTTGGTGGTGCTGTCCGGCCCCTCCGGCGTCGGCAAGTCCAGTGTCGTTCGGCTCGTGCGCGCGGCGCTTCCCGAGCTGGTCTTCAGCGTGTCGGTCACGACGCGATCGCCGCGGCCGGGCGAGGTGGACGGTCAGGATTACCACTTCGTGTCGGCCGGCGAGTTCGATCGGATGATCGCCGACGACGAGCTGCTCGAGTGGGCGAGTATCCATGGTGGTCTGCAGCGGTCGGGGACTCCGGCCGCACCCGTGGAGGCCGCGCTCGAGGCAGGCAGCCCGGTGCTGCTCGAGCTCGATCTGGCCGGTGCTCGTGCCGTGCGGGTGTCCAAGCCCGAGGCTCTGCTGGTGTTCATGGCACCACCGACGTGGGACGACCTGGTCTCTCGTCTGGTCGTCGCGCGACCGAGGAGAGCGCGGCCACCGAGCGGAGGTTGGAGACCGCACGGGTGGAATTGGCCGCACAGGAGGAGTTCGACACGGTGGTTGTCAATACCGATGTCGACCATTCGTGCGAACAGTTGGTATCCTTGTTGGTCGGTAGGTCGTCGGTCGGCAACAGCTGACAAGTTTCACGGCGCACGAGGCCCCGACCAGCTAGTTCGTAGCACCAACGATGCAATTTCAGGAGATCATCAGTGAGCAGCATTTCAGCGGCCGTTTCCGACTTCGACGGACGCAGCGCTCTGCCGGCCTACGACACGCCGCTCGGCATCACCAATCCACCCATCGACGAGTTGCTCGCCCGCACCTCGTCCAAGTATGCCCTCGTGATCTACGCAGCCAAGCGTGCGCGTCAGATCAACGACTACTACAACCAGCTCGGTGACGGCATCCTCGAGTACGTGGGACCGCTGGTCGAGCCGGGTCTGCAGGAGAAGCCGCTGTCGATCGCTCTCCGCGAGATCCACGCGGACCTGCTCGAGCACACCGAAGGCGAATAAGAACCTCACAGAGGACATCTGACTTGCACGTTGTCGTAGGAGTCGGCGGAGGTATCGCCGCCTACAAGAGTTGTTCGCTCATCCGCAGTTTCACCGAGAGTGGGCATCAGGTACGGGTGATTCCTACCGCGTCCGCTCTGGAGTTCGTCGGGCGCGCGACGTTCGAGGCGCTGTCCGGTCAACCGGTGCACACCGGGGTCTTCGCAGATGTGCCGGAAGTCCCGCACGTGCGCCTGGGCCAAGAGGCGGACCTCGTCGTCGTCGCTCCGGCCACCGCGGACCTCATGGCCCGCATCGCCGGGGGACGGGCCGATGACCTTCTGACGGCCACCCTGCTCACCGCGCGGTGTCCGGTGGTCCTGGCTCCCGCGATGCACACCGAGATGTGGGAGCACCCCGCCACGGTCACCAACGTCGCGACCCTTCGCTCACGCGGTACGCACGTGATCGAACCGGCGTCGGGGCGTCTGACCGGTCGCGACACCGGGTCGGGTCGACTACCCGAGCCCGACGAGATCTTCGCGCTCTCGATGCTCGTGACCGAGCGAGCCGATGCGCTTCCTCGGGACCTCGAAGGACGCCACGTTCTGGTGTCTGCCGGCGGCACTCGTGAGCCTCTCGACCCGGTCCGTTTTCTGGGCAATCGAAGCTCCGGCAAGCAGGGATACGCGCTCGCACGTGTGGCTGCGCAACGCGGAGCCCAGGTGACGTTGGTCGCCGGATACACCAGCGACCTCGACGCTCCGGCCGCGGTCGACGTCGTGCACGTCAAGACGGCGTCGGACATGCAGGACGCCGTTCGCAAACGTGCCGTCGGTGTCGATGCAGTCGTGATGGCGGCCGCGGTCGCCGACTTCCGCCCGGAGTCCATCGCGGGCAGCAAGATCAAGAAGGGGTCGAACGAGCCGTCGTCTATCCCGCTGGTCCGCAACGACGACATCCTCGCTGGCCTCGTCTCGGCTCGCCGCGACGGTGAGCTCGAATCGTCGACGGTCATCGTCGGATTCGCCGCCGAGACCGGGGACGCGGACGGAGACGTGTTGACGTATGCGCGGGCCAAGCTCGAACGCAAGGGCTGCGACCTGCTCGTGGTCAACGCTGTCGGTGACGGCAAGGCCTTCGAGGTCGACCACAACGACGGATGGTTGCTCGGATCCGACGGTTCCGAGGCTGCGCTCGGTGAGGGTTCGAAAGCACTTCTCGCGAGCCGCGTCCTGGATTCGGTGGCGCAGATGCTCGACGCACGGAGTCCTCGACCGAAGTCCACTCCGTGATGGCGGCGAGGGTGCACGATCGATGTCGCACCGGTTACCGTGCTGAGCGCCACGTGTAGTGCCGTAGAGGTTTGCCTGGCTCCGGCAGGGGCGATAACACCGAGGGAACGTCAAATTTTCGTGGAGTGCCCGACCGGCGCGAGGCGTCGGGTCGGGCAGGAACATGCGTCGAGAGGAAGTCCGTGAGCAAGTCCGGTAGTCGGCTTTTCACCAGCGAGTCCGTCACAGAGGGTCATCCCGACAAGATCTGTGACGCCATCAGCGATTCGATTCTCGATGCTCTGTTGACGGAGGATCCGCGGGCTCGGGTGGCCGTGGAGACTCTGGTCACCACCGGCCAGGTGCATGTCGCGGGTGAGGTCAACACCACCGCGTATGCCGACATCCCCAAGATCGTGCGCGAGAAGGTGCTCGAGATCGGGTACGACTCGTCGGCCAAGGGGTTCGACGGAAATTCGTGCGGCGTGAACGTCGCGATCGGCGCGCAGTCTCCCGAGATTGCTCAGGGCGTCGATCATTCGCACGAGGCCCGAGTCGAAGGACTGTCCGACGACGAGATCGACCGTCAGGGTGCTGGCGATCAGGGGTTGATGTTCGGGTACGCCAACACCGACACTCCCGAGCTGATGCCGTTGCCGATCGCGTTGGCACACCGGCTTTCTCGGCGACTGACCGAGGTCCGCAAGAGTGGCGTGCTGCCGTACCTGCGTCCGGACGGCAAGACGCAGGTGACGATCGAATACGACGGTGACAACGCCGTTCGCCTCGACACCGTGGTGATCTCGACCCAGCATGCAGCCGACATCGATCTCGACAACCTGCTCACTCCCGATATCAGGGAGAAGGTGCTCGGGTCGGTTCTCGCCGAGTTGGACGTGCCGACGCTGGACACGTCCGATGTACGTCTGTTGGTCAATCCCACCGGAAAGTTCGTGCTCGGTGGACCGATGGGTGACGCCGGGTTGACCGGTCGCAAGATCATCGTCGACACCTACGGCGGCATGGCACGGCATGGCGGCGGTGCGTTCTCCGGCAAGGACCCGTCCAAGGTCGACCGCAGCGCCGCGTACGCGATGCGCTGGGTCGCGAAGAACGCTGTCGCGGCCGGGCTCGCCGATCGCATCGAGGTCCAGGTGGCGTACGCCATCGGCAAGGCCGCGCCGGTCGGGTTGTTC
>NZ_BAOX01000341.1:0-4835 GCF_000813105.1 Rhodococcus sp. BS-15
GCGACGGTGACCCTGTCCTGCGGCGGCGGAGCGAACAGTGGGGCCACCACCGTGAGCGCCCCTACAGCAGTGGCCGCACCGATGCACGACGCTGCTGCAGTTCTGCGGGTGATGCGATCGGAAGCGATGGCACCGGCCAGAGCGGACCCGATCAGCACCACGACGAACGACAACCCCGGCGCGCCGATCAACGCAGCCAGAGGCAGCAGCGGACCGTCGGATTGACCGAATGCGATGCGGCCCCAGGGGAATCCGCCGAACGGGATCCGAGATCGTGCCGCTTCAATCGCCACCCAGGCGCTCGCCACCCAGACCGGCCCCCACGGCAGTCGCGACATCCGATCCGCCACTGCGCCGAACATCGCCACGAAGAGGGCTTGAACGACAGCCAGCGCCAGCCACGGCACCGATCCGACATACTCCCCCACCCACGGCAGCAGAGGCACGAAGAACGCCGAGCCGGCAACGAAGCCGTAGCCGGCCCCCGCACGCGCCCCTCGCCCGCACACAGCCAACAGCAGCATTGCAATTGCTACCGGAGCGAGAAACCACAGATCTAGGGGCGGGAACGTGGCGTACATCGCCAGCCCCGAAGTTGCCGCTGCGGTCAGACGTGCCCAGGTTCGGGGCCCTTCACCTCGACTTGTCCGATACAGCCGCCACACTCGACCTCGGTCGACGCAGGACGGTCCGGGCCCGGGTTCGGCATCGGGCATCGCCCTCATGACGAGGGTGCCGCCGCCCTCACGGCGACACGACGCATCGGGTGGCGGAGAAATCGACGGTATTCATCAACTACTATGGTGCATAGTATTTCAAGTGTTGGCAAATCCGGGGTCACCTGCACCGTCTGCGGTGCACCCGGACGTACGCACGGTGTACACCCGAGAACGAGGACCAGTGACCCGCTCCCCCATCGCCACCGCTCGGCTCCGCGCCGCCGCAACCGCCCTTGTCCTGGCTCTGGTCGCTGCCGCTCTACTGGTCGACTACTGGGCGCAGGCGGCGTTGCCCGGCTCGACGATTCCGCTGCGGATACTCGAGCTGCGACTGGCCTTCAATCGCGGAATGCGTTCAGCCTGGGTGATTCTCTGCCCGTGTGGGTCGTCGTCGCCGTGACGGCGTCGATCACCACCGGGTTGGCGATCTACGGGTGGCGTACCGCGCCTCACGCGGGTCCGGTCACCACGGCAGCGCTGTCGTTGGTCCTCGCCGGTGCACTCTCGAATGTCCTCGACCGGCTCCTCGACGGCGCGGTCACCGATTACTTTCACACCGGTTGGTGGCCGACATTCAACCTCGCCGACATCTACATCACCTGCGGGGTGGTGCTGATGATCGGGGCGGCACTGTTCACGCGAGAGGCCACAAAGATTACCCCTCGGCCCGCAGTGCCCGACAGCGCCGAATCGTGAACTTGCATGAGATACCTCGGTGCTCGAATCGAATGCCCTGCAGTGCAGACACATTCGCGACAGGACAATCATGCTGATTCGCTCGAACAGTGAGAGTGATCGACACCGGAACGGCTCGAAACATATTCGACCACAACCACCGACAAGCGATCGTCGCCTCTCGCTCACCGAGGCGCACCGAGGCGCACCGAGGGGAACCTGCTGCATGAGCGACAACATCCCGGCGCTACCGCGCCGTATTTTTCTCGCTACGAGCTGCGCTACAGCGTGCCTGGCTGCCGCCGGATGCAGCGTCGGCGAAGCCCCGTCCGGTGAGGACACCGCTTCCGACGGTCCCATCACCTTGTCGGTGAACGATGTTCCTGTCGGCGGTGGAATCGTGCTCGCCGACCGGCAGGTCGTCGTCACCCAACCGGAACCCGGTACCTTCCGGGCCTTCTCGGCTATCTGTTCTCACCAAGGGTGCACAGTGAACCGAGTCCGCAACGGCACGATCGAGTGCCCCTGCCACAACAGTGCCTTCTCGATCACCGACGGGGTGGTCGTGCGCAGCCCCGCTACCGAGCCACTGCCGAACCGCGCCGTGACCAGAACCGTAGATACCCTCACAGTCGACTGATCCATCACCGGGCGGCCGAACATGCGAGGTGGACGGGTTCGGGGTGAACGGTGTCGACCGGGCCGATGTGCGGCAATCGAGGACCCACTCTGTGCCCCCACCCGACTGGTGCCGGTTCCGGTACATCGCTGCCGTGTCGACGACAGCACGGCGTGCCGATCTCGCACCGGGTCGAGACCTGCCTACCAATTGACCTCTCGGCAACGGCCTTCGCCTTCCTGGGGTTCGACCTGCACAGTGGCGTGCTCGAGACCGAACTCGTCGCGGAGAACCTGCTGCGCTGCAGCGAGCACCCGGGGTGTCTCGGCCTCCGGGGCGACCGTCAGATGCGCCGAAGCGACCTCCATCCCCGACGTCAGTGTCCAGATGTGCAGATCGTGTACCTCTTCGACATCGTCGACACCGGTCAGGGCCTTTTCCACGGCGGCGACATCGATGCCCGACGGAGCGTGTTGCAGCAGAATTCGTACGGCATGACGCCCCAGAGTGAATGCACGCGGCAAAACGAACAACCCGATGGCGACCGCGATGACCGGGTCGGCGTACCGCCACCCGAACACGACGGTGACCAGTCCGCTGACGAGCACTCCGATCGAGCCGAGCATGTCCGCCATCACCTCCAGATACGCACCCCGAACATTGAGGCTCTCTTTCGCACCACTACGCAGAAGGAGGAACGCGATGAGGTTCATGGCCAGACCGAGCAGTGCCACCAACATGACCGGAATCCCGGGCACCTCCGGTGGGTTCGTGATGCGTTGCGCGGCTTCGTAGAGAATCCACCCAGCGACACCGAAGAGCAGCACTGCATTGAACAGAGCCGCGAACACTTCGGCTCGATACAGTCCGAACGTGCGGCCGGTCTTGCGAGACTGCCGCTGTGCGAGTGTGATTGCCACGATCGCCATCAAGACCCCGAACACGTCGGTGAACACGTGCGCGGAATCGGACAACAACGCCAGCGACGAGGTGGACAGACCCACTACCACCTGCGTCACCAACGTAACCGCCCCGAGACCGACAGCGATCCACAGTCGCCCGAGGTGCTTACCGGATGCGCTCGCCGGCGATCCCGGCTCTATCCCGTGGCCATGTCCGTGTCCCATCGTGGGTACCCCTTCTCGGCGTGGTTCGATAGCAGGAACACAACATATTGCGATATGCGCATATATGCAAGTGTCGTGTTCGCTGGAAGCTGCTGCCCGCGCGGCCGCACTGCGTCGGCGCAGAACTATGATTCGTAGTAGTTCGATCTCGGTTGCGCGACTTGGTGGCGCAGCCGTGCCGATATTGCCGGCCGACAGTTTTCCCGCCACACATCATCCACGTAAGGGGTGCCGCGTCATGGCCACCGACGACATGGCCACCGAAGCCGCACTCTCGACCCGCGGTCCGGTGAATCGACGCTCCGGTTCGCAGGTGATGCTGCTGTGGGCCGCGATCGCGGCAGTGGTGGCCGCTGTGCTCGCGGCGTTGTCGACGTCGCAGGCGCTGATTCTGCTCGGGCTTCCCGATCCGGGACCGATCACGACCTACGGTATTCCGGCGCTGACCGCGCTCGGAGAGGTAGCCGCGGTCGTGGCGGTGGGGTCGTTGCTTCTCGCAGCGTTCCTCGTTCCTCCCCAAATGTCGGGTGTGCTCGCCATCGACGGGTACATCGCCGTCCGCACCGCGGCGAAGGCCTCCGCAGTGTGGGCGGTGTGCGCGGCGGCGTTGGTGCCGCTGACGCTCTCGGACGCGTCGGGTCAACCTGTCGGATCCGTTGCGGCGCAACCGGTGCAGTTCCTCGGTGCGATCGGCGATGTCGAGGCCTCCACTGCATGGGCCATCACCTCTGCGGTCGCGGCGATCACCGCCGCAGCATGCGCGGCGGTGTTGCGGCATCGGTGGACCCCCGCCTTGTTCGCCCTGTCGATGCTCGCGTTGATCCCGCGCGCGGTCACCGGCCACTCCTCGACCGGCGGCAATCACGACATCGCGACGAACTCGTTGATTCTGCACATCCTCGCTGCCGCTCTGTGGGTGGGCGGACTCCTCGCACTTCTCGCTCATGCGCTGCGCGGGGGTGGACACCTTGCCGTCGCGACCCGCCGCTATTCGACGCTCGCTCTGGTTGCGTTCGTGATCATGGCGGTCTCCGGAGTGGTCAACGCTGCCGTGCGTGTACCCGTGACGTCGCTGTGGGATTCGACGTACGGCGCTCTGATACTGGCGAAGATCGCAGCCTGGCGATCGTGGGGACCCTCGGTGGATACAGCGACGACGAACGGTCGGCGCTCTGGCTCACAATCCCGAGAACCGCAGATCCCTGATCACGTTGTCGATGATCGAGACCCTCGTTCTCGTCACCACAGTGGGCCTGGCGGTTGCACTCGGTCGCACTCCCCCGCCCCCGCCGCAGGACGCCTCGCTACCTCAGGCGCACGAAGAGGCCTTGGGCTACGTGTTGGACGGCCCGCCCACCGCTGCGCGGTTGGCGTTCGAGTGGCGTTTCGACCTGGTGTTCGGCTCCGCTGCGGTGATCGCGGCCGTCCTGTACCTGGTGGCCGTGCGGCGCCGCCGGCGGGTAGGCCTGCCATGGCAGAGGCGGTGGACAGCGAGCTGGTTGATGGGCACTGCGGTGCTGCTCGTGGCGACCTCGTCCGGGGTCGGGCTCTACAGCCCGGCGATGTTCAGCGTGCACATGGCGGGACTGACCGCGGTCGCCATCGCCGTGCCGTTGCTGTTGGTCCTCGGCCGACCGGCCACCTTGTTCGCCTCGGTCCTGCCGACCGCGCCGGCAGCCGACGCACCGGGCTCGA
>NZ_BAOX01000340.1:0-4835 GCF_000813105.1 Rhodococcus sp. BS-15
TGAACGCGATGTCGTCCGGACGAGGTCCGCCGGACGGTGCTGCTGCCGGAGCGGGCGCGGGAGCCGAAGCGGGAGCTGCAGCTGGCGGAGCAGCGGCCTCCACGGGTGTCGACTCTTCTTCGTCGGCCGGAGCCGGGTCGGTGTCGGTCCCGTAGATGATGGCAGCCTCGCGCTCGAGGTTGAGTACCTCGACCGGGTGGCCGAAGCGGCCCGGCAGCTTGAGGGTCTGCGACGCGAGGTTCGCCACGGTCGGGGTTGCACCGAGGCCGATCTCGACGAAGCGCTCGACGCCCATGCCGCCGTCGGACTCGTCTGCGAACAGCAGGTCCTGGGTCTCGATCCAGCGCACCGGGCTGGCGAACTGCCATGCGAGCAGCTCGGTCAGGATCACGCGGCACAGATCGCGCGGCCGTGCGGCCCACGAATCGAATTCCGCGAGAACGGTGTTCAGCGGCTCGGACGGAACCAGATCGGCGATCTCCTGGACGAACTCGCGCTCGAGCGAGAACGGCTTGGGCACCAGGTTCGGGATGTAGCGACCCACCAGGATTGCCGGATCGATCTGCTCGGGGAGCAGCGTCTGGAGGCGGTTGCGGAAGTCGTCGACTCCGCCGCGCAGCACCGTGGAGTGGAACGGCACGTCGATGCCGGGAACCATGATGTAGGCGGCCTTGCCACCGAACTCGGCACGGCGGATCGCGATCTTCTTCTCCAGCTCGCCGAGGCCGGCAACCGTGCCTGCGATGGCGTACTGCGAACCGCGCAGGTTGAGGTTGACGATCTCGAGGAACTCACCGGATTCTGCTGCGACACCGGCGACGAAACCGTGCACATCCTCGTCGGCCAGGCCGATCTGAGACGGGCGGATCGCTGCCATGCGGTAGTCGCTGCGGCCGCTGGCGTCACGCGGAACAAGAGCATGCATGGCCGAACCACGCTGGAAGACGACCTCGAGGACGGCTTCGAGCGGGAGCACACCGGCAACGGCTGCGAGGGCGTTGTACTCACCGACGGAGTGGCCGGCGAGAATCGAGTTCTCCACGAACGCACCGGATTCACGCAGTTCGGCAACCTGTGCGACGCCGAGAACGGCCATCGCAACCTGGGTGAACTGCGTCAGGTGCAGCACACCGTCGGGGTGCTTGTGCGTGACGCCCCGCGCCTTGAGCGACGTCGGGTTGTCGCGCACCACAGCGAGAATGGAGAAGCCGAGCGCGCTGCGGGTGTGCTTGTCGGCACGCTCCCACACCTCACGTGCAGCCTTCGAGCGTGCCCGAGCGTCCAAGCCCATGCCCGCACGCTGGATGCCCTGGCCCGGGAAGGCGTAGACGGTCTTCGGCGGCGCGGTGCGAGCGGTGGCCACCATGACCAGTTCGCCTGCGACACGGCAGGAGACCTCGATCAGTTCGGCACCCTGGTCGAATCCGGTGCGGTCGACGCGAACGTCGATCTCGGCTCCGGGGCGAACCATGCCGAGGAAGCGGGCGGTCCAGGCGGTGAGGCGACGCGGCGGAGTCTTGGTGTCCGCGTGGTCGACTGCGGTGACCGTCTGCTGGGCAGCGGCCGAGAGCCACATGCCGTGCACGATCGGGCTGCCGAGACCGGCGAGCAGCGCCGCGGCATCCGAGGTGTGAATCGGGTTGTGGTCACCCGAGACCTGAGCGAACGCGGCCATGTTGCGCGGAGCGACGATGGTTGTCTGACGGCGGCGACGACGCGGGGTGTCCTGTGCGTCGGCGCTCACCGAGCCGCCTGCGCGAGCCGGGTCGACGAGCTCGCCCTTGCCGGTGCGTCCACGAATGGCGAAGCGTTCCACCAGAGTTGCGACGGCGGGAGCATCGAGCCCCTCACCGAGCATGGCACCGATCTCGACGGTGACCTCGACGACGCGGCCGAGGTCGGTGTCGAGCACCTCTCCTGCCGCAGCCTTGACCACCAGAATCGAGGTGTCGGTGGGCAATTTGCCGACCAGATTCACACTGTGATCGAGGTGCACCAGATCGAGCATGCCTTCGATGACGTCGATGCCTTCGGCGTTGCGCGTCGCGCCGAGGACGGCGAAGACGGCGGGCCAGCAGGCACCGACCAGGACGTCGGGAACGGCCTTGCCGCTGACGGTGAGCGAGTCCGGCAGTCCGGATCCGGTGACGCCTGCGTGATCGGCGATCAGATCGGGGATCCACGCGATGTTCAGCCGGGCGACGCCGCCCTTGACGGCCGGAAGCTCTTGGCCTGCAGCAACTCCGAGCAGAGCCGACATGGCCTGCTGAGCGTCCTGAGCGGTGACGACGGGAGCGCCGCCGTCGATCGTGGAGGCCGGAACCGTCAGGCGGATGCGAACTTCCTTGCCCGGAGCAAGCGGAACCAGCAGCTCCACGTGCTCGGAATCGAGCACGGTCAGCGACGAGCCGGTCTGCGGGTGCACCGCGACCGTCTCGGAATCCACGGTCCAGTCGGCCGGATCACCCAGGCGCGCAACGGGGTTCTGCGTCATACGCGAGGCCCAGGTGACATCGGGAGCAGCCAGCACGATGCCCAGCAGTCCGGGTGCGATCTCGGCGTGGCGACGGCTCGCGATGGCCGTGGGCTCGACGCCCTCGGCGAGCAGCTGATCTGCGGTGGCCTTCTCGAAGCGATCGAGCAGATCGCCCACGGGCTCGTCGACGCGAGTGATGCCTGCGACGGCGACGGTTCCGGGGATGATGCAGACCTGATCGGCCGAGTAGCGGGCGTCGTGTGCCTGCCACAGCGAGTCACTGCGCCACCAGCGGCGCACGTCACCGTCGACGACGGGGACGAAGTTGACCGGCTTGCCGGGCATACGGCACAGCGAGGTGAAGAAGGTGATGTCGGCCGGGTGCAGCACCACGTCGGCTGCGTCGGGGAACTGTGCGAGCAGCGACTTCAGTGCTGCGCGTGGGCGTTCGAGAACCTCGGCATCGGCGAACAGGGTGGGGATGGGTCCGCGATCGACCGGGTGCAGGCGAGCCTCGGCGCGCTGCAGCATCTCCAGGAAGCGGGTGCGCCAGGTGACGTCGAGCCACACCGATTCGCGTGCCTCGGACACGGCGTCGGTGAACTCGCCGCCGCAATCGAAGTCGCTGCGCGAGTCGGTTCCGATGGCCAGGTCGAGGTAGCGAACGAGCCACTGCTGGTACGTCATCTCGGCGACGTCACCGAAGAAGGGCTTGGCGGTGCCGTCGAGTGCGGCGATGATCTCCTCGCGACGCTCGGCCACGGCGTCGGCGTTGCCGGCGACCTCGTCGAGCAGTCGGCCGCACCGCGATGCCGCATTGTCGATCTCGTGGATGTCGGCACCGAGTTGGCTTCGGCCCGAGGCCATTCCGCCGTTCGCGGTACCGGCCCCGACCCAGTCGGGGGTTCCGGGTGTGTCGACCAGAAGCTGCTTGACCTCGGGAGCCGTCGTGGCCTCGAGGGTTGCCATAGCTGCGGTGCCGACGAGGATGCCGTCGAGCGGCATCTTCGGGTAGCCGTGCACGGCCGACCAGGTCCCGGTGAGGTACTCCGCTGCCCGCTCGGGTGTGCCGATGCCTCCGCCGACGCAGACGACGAGGTTGGGCCGTGACCGCAGCTCCGCGTAGGTGGTCAGCAGCAGGTCGTCGAGGTCCTCCCACGAGTGGTGTCCGCCTGCGCGGCCGCCCTCGATGTGAACGTTGACCTGGTAGGACGGAACCTCGTTGGCGATGCGGATGACGGCGCGAATCTGCGCGACGGTGCCGGGCTTGAACGAGACGTAGCTGATGCCGGCCTCGGACAGCTCTTCGATGAGAGCCACTGCCTCTTCGAGTTCCGGGATGCCTGCCGTGACGACGACGCCGTCGATGGCCGCACCCGCTGCACGAGCGCGCTGCACGATGCGGCGTCCGCCGAGCTGAAGCTTCCACAGGTACGGGTCGAGGAAGAGCGAGTTGAACTGGATCGCGCGGCCGGGCTCGAGGAGTGTCGAGAGCTCGGCGACACGATCGGTGAAGATGTCCTCGGTGACCTGGCCGCCACCGGCGAGCTCGGCCCAGTGGCCTGCGTTGGCAGCTGCGGCGACGATCTTCGCGTCGACCGTGGTCGGCGTCATGCCGGCGAGCAGGATCGGCGAACGTCCGGTCATCTTGGTGAAGGAGGTCTCGACCACGACGCGGCCGTCGGGCAACGTGACAGGGGTGGGGGCATAGGCGGACCATGCGGGCTGGACCTCGGGAGCAGCTCCCGGGGTGAGCAGATTGCGGTGGCCCCCACGCGAGGACGCGGCAATGATGCCAACGCCCTGTCCACGCAGCGCCGGAGTGGTCATGCGGGTGAGCAGGTCGCCCGGACCGAGATCGAGAATCCAGTCGGCACCGGCGTCGACGACACCGTCGATGGCGTCGACCCAATCCACGGAGTCCACGAGGATCTTCTGTGCGAGGTCGCGTGCGAGCTCGACATCGAGTCCACAACGCTGCGCCCAGGCACTGACGAGTTCGACAGCGTCGGACAGGGCGGGGTGATGGAAGCCGATCTCGACGGGAAGCTGCTCGAAGACCGGGGCGAACACGGCACCGCCACGCTTCTTGGCGTCGCGGTCACGCTCTTCCTCGGCAGCGATCTGCTCGCACTTCTCCTGCACGCGGGCCAGCTGGGCCGGCGGTCCCGAGAGTACGACGCGACGACGGCCGTTGCGGATGGCGAGGGCGGCGGATCGCTCCGGTGCACCGTCGATCGCGAGTTCGGCGATGATCGCCTGCAGTCGTGCGGGTTCGACGTTGGCGACCGAGACCATGGGCGCGCGGTCTCCGGCACCGATGATGCCGCGGCGGCGGCCGACGAGACCTGCAGCAGCA
>NZ_BAOX01000339.1:0-4860 GCF_000813105.1 Rhodococcus sp. BS-15
CCGGTGGCCGGCGGCGCCAGGCAGGCAGCGGAGGGACGGACCCCGACGGGCGCCGGCGGGCTCACACGCTCGAACGTATCGTTAACCACTGGCTGGCGTTAGGCAGCAAGGAGGTCCGTGCAAGGCACCCGCTCTCCATTCCCGGCGTTGACCAAAGCAACTACCTGTACTGCTTCAAACAGATTGCGCCATGGGAAGCCAAGATCGCGCGGTCAGCCCCACGGGTGTTCTACGCGCCGCTGCGTTGGCGTGTTGATCCCGTCGAGGACGGCGACGTCCTGACCTTGACCCTGCACGCAGCCAGGCGAGGAAATGCGGCCATCGAGTGCACGATGAAGGTCGACCGGCGGGGCTGGTCTGCTGCTCAGCGTGTCCGCCTCGATCGCGAGGTCAGCTTCGCTGTCCGACGAGCTCGCGAGCTATGGTTCGACTCGAAGGCGAAACACACCGAACAGCAATCGGGTGGCGTGACGATGTTCGCAGTCGCTGAGCAGGACTCCGCCGACACGACGATGTTCACCATTCGAGACCCACGCGTTGTCCACTTCACGGACCGCCCGATCACGCAGTAGCCCACGACACCCGAGATTTGACCCGCTCAACGGGGCAGATACGCGCCCATACACTCGCAGGCCTCGTCACTACCTACCGCGAGGCCTTCCCTGCGGATGCGTCGCTACGAGAGCGGCATCACGAGGAACGTCGGCGCATCGATCACATTTCAGGCGTTTCTACCCAACGCCACCTCCGGAATAGACCAGGATTAGAAGCATCCTAGGCGTGCGTGCAACTCTCGTGCGCCAAATTGCAGGCAGTGAGGTATCTGGATCGATGGCGTCAATCGAAGAGCAGGTCAAGAACTGCGACAGCGTCATATGCGAGAATATTCAGCATGCTAACGGGGACCGCGGTCTACTCGCCCAAAACCTACTCTCCCAGTTGAGGAACCTGGTCGAAGGTCTGATCCTCTGGGCGCACGCCGGCGACGCCAGCACAGAATTCAATTACAACAAGCTCTCAGCGGCGGTCCTCGATGCTAAAGCAAAAGCCAGGTTCCGCCTATTGGCGAGGTTTCATGATCTTCTTCAGTCGAGTGCATCGCACTACACACTCGACAAAGATTCCTCCGAACGCCTGATGCTCAAGTACTACGAGTACCTCATCCGCACAAGGAAACTCGTACACGATGAACTTGGCATCGCGATCCTGAACAATCTAGAACAGTTTCCCATCGATCTTGATCCGTCACTTCGGGAGTATCATGAAAAGATTGCGGAGCGGATCGCAGTCGCGCGCGCTACACCGTCCGAACCTCGTCGGGATCGCTACTACATTCACAGCTCGCGTCCCTTCTTCGCCAAGGGAAACATCTATTACGAAGTAACCTTCTCCGTGGCGCACAATACTTCGAGCAAGTTCGACCGCACGATTGCCTTCACCGACGTCGATATCACCGATCGGTACGCTGCGTATCTCGATCTCGCGACCGATTCGATTGAGGTCCTTGGTCGAAACATGCCGATCCTGATCATTCGCGATTGGGAAGTCTCGATCCGGCCCTGCGAATTCGAAAATTTCGCCAGAATTTTCGGTGCTGCACCACGAATCGAGTCGAGGAACCTCGAGTACCGCAATTTGATGGGATACCTGACTCGAACCCGCTTGAGCCTCCTTGACCTAATGGACATGGGTGATGCGGACTACGCACGTCTCCGCGCCGACATGACTGGCGACTCTGGTCGGAAACCTGTGCTCTTTCCAATTCTCGACGAGGCCCGACAGCACGTCCGGGCAGGCCGTGCCGGGTCCCGAGTGCTGCGGTACCTGATGCTTCGCATGCGCAATCAGATTATCAAGGGGCAGCTTGACTCGGAGCCCAACCCATGGCTGTCGGGGCTTCGCCTCACCTCCCGATCTGCGCCGTTCGACAGGATGCCGTTCTGTACATCTCCCGCCGGTCACGTCCCTGGGTTCGCAGACCTCGCCGCGAGCATCGATCCAACAGGTCGAAAGCATGAGCTTCTCGCACGGCGTGTTAAGAACCTGGTCGAGCAGCACGGCACAATTTACACGCCAGCAGCAGAGTTCGAAGATCTCGGGGACGTCGATGAGTTGATCGCAGCGCACAACGGCCGCCTCCCCTCCATTCCAAGGCACGCACCACGAAAGCTCAAGCACGAGAACGGCCACGTGTTCATCGTTGGATACGAAGACGCCGCAGTGGCAATTATCGAAAAGCTTCAAGAGGCAACCGGTGAAGGCGTCGAGAGACACTCCGATGATGTGAACAAATGGCTCCATACCAATCCAGAAATTATCAATGACCCTGCGAAAGCAGAGGCTCTCACCGCCCTATTCGACGAGTCTAACGTGGCCATAATCACGGGTGCTGCCGGTACAGGCAAATCAACGATGGTCAATCACATAGCCAACTACTTCTCCGCCGAGAGCAAGCTATTTCTAGCGCATACCAACACCGCTGTCGAAAACCTCAAGCGTCGGGTCGACGCTCCGAACACCCAGTTCAGCACGATTGCGAGCCACATCTATAATAGTGGTGTACAGGAGTCCTCGGTTGATGTGTTGGTGATCGACGAATGCAGTGCTATCGACAACGAGAGCATTCTCAAGGTCCTTCAGCAGACATCTTTCGATCTGCTTGTCCTCGTTGGCGACGTCTACCAGATTGAGGCAATCCAGTTTGGAAATTGGTTCAGTCTCGCACGGTCGTATATTCCGAAGAATTCCACTTTCGAGCTCACCAAACCATATCGGACTGACGACGACGCACTTCTTACGTTGTGGAGCCGAGTCCGTGGCCTCGACGACCGCATTGAGGAGTCTCTGTCTAAGAATGGCTACTCGATGGCTCTCGGCGAGGATTTGTTCACTCGTCATAGCGATGATGAGATCGTGCTGTGCTTGAATTATGACGGCCTGTATGGCATTAACAATGTCAACCGCTTCCTTCAGGCCAGCAATCCCGAGAAGGCGGTCACGTGGGGTGAGTCCACGTACAAGGTCGGCGATCCCGTATTGTTCAACGAAACGAACCGTTTCAAGAGAGTCATCTCGAACACCACGAAAGGCACGATAGCGTCCATAGAACGCGTGCCGGGACGAATTACCTTCGACGTAGACCTCAAACGTGACGTCAGCGAGGCTGAAGTATACGGGATAGATCTTCGGAAGGTCGATGACACGATCGTTCAGTTCGATGTGTTCGAGCGAGGCAACAGTGACGAGGACGACGACGTAGTTGAAACCCTCGTCCCTTTCCAGGTTGCGTATGCGGTGTCTATCCACAAGGCTCAGGGGCTTGAGTACGACTCGGTCAAGGTTGTTATCACGGATGCAAATGAGGAGCGTATCTCGCACAGTATCTTCTACACGGCAATCACACGGGCCCGCCGGCAGCTTCGCGTGTTCTGGACGCCAGAGACTCAGCAGAGGATACTGAGCCGCCTGACTGTCAGCGAAAACACGAAAGACGAGAATCTGCTGAAGAGACGGCGGGGGTTGACGCCGGTGGGTAGGCGTCCGCGACGTCAGCAGTCACGGCAGCAGCCGTAGTCTGCTCCAGCAAGTGATGGCGCACACTGCATCGACCCCCAGGATGGATACCGGGGTCTGAGATGTCGTTGGGTGCGTTCCTGTTCAGTTGATTGCGCGGAAAGCACTTCGCAGCGCGGCCGAGAGCGCTCCGCTTCTGACTACGCGGGTGACCCGCGCAATGGCTCGCCCGCTTCGTTGGTGTCGCGCGGCGATGCGAAGACGCCCCGTGCTGCCATGATCGGGTTCGGCACAGACCTCCACCACCGAGGTCCCCTTGGTCCCTTCAAAGCACTGTGTGTGGCCGCTGTGGGGGCGAATGCGCCGCCAACTGCGCGAAGGGCGAACGCGCCCTCCGAGCGCAGCATCAAGCTGGGCAGGGCTGTCGTATCGCTGGCCGGGATCGCGTGCGATTGAGGTGTTGACGACATCACGCAGGCCTTGCGGCACGTGCGGAGCGTGGTCCCAGAGGTCTGGGGTGGCGCGATTCCACAGGTCCGCAAATGTGGAGATATGCCGGTGAGGCTCGTGCCCCGCGATCAGCCAGAAGAGGGTCGCGCCGAGGCTGTAGACGTCGCTCTGTTCGCTGTAGCACCGTTCGTAGCGTGGGTCGCCAGTCATGAATGCGTACACCACCTCAGGCGCCATGGTTGTGGGGGTGCCGGCCGCATCTGCGAAACCGTGGGAGTCCATGAACTGTGCTAGGCCCAGGTCGCCGACGAGGATGTCACCTCGCTCGTCGAGAAACAAGTTGTCGGGCTTGATGTCTCGGTGAACGAGGTTGTGGTCGTGGAGCCGAGAGACCCCTTGACAGGCTTGCCGCGTCCATCCAACCGCGGTGCTGATCTCGACGCCGATCTCGGCCGGTATGCGTGCGGTGAGAGTGCCGTTGTTGGCTACATCGGTAACGATGTACGGAACCCCAGATGCCCAGTCAGCATTTCTCACCGGCAGGATGTATTCGCCTTCTAGTTGCCTCAGCACTTGTGCTTCGGTCCAGACGGAACTGACGGAACCGGGCCTCAAGAACTTCAGCGCGCAGACCTGGCTCATGAACAGGTCGTTGACTTCGAAGACCTCACCGAATGCGCCCGCGCCGAGTCTGCGGATTACCTGGTATCTGCCGGCGATGATTCGAGCGGCAGGGGTGGCGCTCATTGCTTAATCGTAGGCAGTATCGATGGCATGCGAGTGTTGGGTCTTGCCACGAAGGTCAGCGGAACTGCGATCACGGTTTCGGCTGTAGTGCTCGAGGGCGTTATCAGCGGCGGACCGTTGGACCTGACGAGGGGACTGGTGCACGGTTAG
>NZ_BAOX01000338.1:0-4876 GCF_000813105.1 Rhodococcus sp. BS-15
CCCCCCGGTGAGCAACAATTTCAGAACGTGCGTTCGAACCAGGTGAAGACTATCTCGACCCACCGACAAGAACGCTCGAGCTGAAAATGATGCAGCTGACCTGCAGCTATCCGCCGAATCGTTCTACACTCCACTCCATGAGCGAGCCCGATTCCACGTCGTCGGAACCAGTCGAATTGCGCCGGCGTGCCGCCCGCGGCGATCAGGATGCCATCGACGAGTTGGTCGAACTCGCAGGCTCTCGACACGACCTCGACGAACTCCGCTCTTTCGCCGATGCAGGCAGCAGCGATGCCGTCGACATCCTCGTCGAGCTCGCCGGTGAACGTGGCGACCGCGCCGAGCTGCAGAGATTGGCCGCCGCAGGTAGCCAAGACGCCGCGGACATCCTGGAGGAACTCGACAGCTAAGCGGGCCGCTCCCCCAATTGCACGGTGAGTCGGTGTGCCGCGTCGAGCAGCAGCTTGCCCAACTCCCGACGTCGGTCGTCGCGAAATCGCGTCTCGACACCCGTCAGGCTCAGTGCCCATGCAGGACCTCCGGCACGGTCGAACACGGCAGCGCCGAGGCCCCAGCTGCCTTCCACCAGCAACGCCGGGTTGACGGCAAATCCGGTGGTGCGGGTGTGTGCGATGCGGCGTCGAATCTCGTTGTCGGAGTGACTGTCTCCCCACTCGGGCACGAGATCGACTCCGCTCAGGTACCCGTCCACCTCCCGATCGGGAAGGTGCGCAAGAATTGCCAGGCCTGCGGACGCCACCCCGAGCGGTAGCCGAATTCCCTCGTACAGCACGTGGGAGCGCAGCGGAAAGCTCCCTTCCACCCGAAGCAGGCACACGGTCTCCACCCCTCGCCGGGCCGACAGAAACGCACTTTCTCCGCTCTCGGTGGCCAACGCCTGCACTATCTTTCGAGCCTGGTCGGTGATGTCGTACCGCAATGCCGCCATCGATCCGAGCAGATAGATCTCCGGGCCCAATGACCAGTGGCCGGTGGCGGAGTCGCGGTCGACGAATCCTTGGTCGGCCATAGACGCCAGGAGGCGATGTGCGGTCGGTCTCGCGATACCGGTCGCCCGAGCGAGCGCGGTGGTCGAGGCACCCGACGGCTCCTCACTTCCCGCTGCGCGCAGCAACGAACAGATTTTGCCGATCACACTTGCGTTGGCATCCGCTGAGGTCACCCGGCCATCGTACGTCCACTCAGCGGACGCCAAGTTCGCATCCGTTCACCGAACGAGCAAAAACCGGCATTCACTTCACCTGTACGCACAGCTCAGGTTCACTGACTACAACGTTTGCTCAACGAACACATCAGGAGCTACCAGTGACTGGAAAGACCTACGCGTCCGCCGCCGAGGCGGTCGCGGACATCGGCCGAGGAGCGACCCTCGCGGTCGGCGGCTTCGGATTGTGCGGCATCCCCGACGCCTCATCGACGCCATCGCGAACACCGACGCCGACGAGCTCGAAGTGTTCTCCAACAACTGCGGCGTCGACGGCTACGGGCTCGGAATCCTGCTGGCCGCCGGACGAATTCGCCGTGTCACTGCGTCCTACGTCGGCGAGAACAAGGAGTTCGCCCGGCAGTACCTGGCCGGCGAGCTCGAGGTCGAACTGACCCCGCAGGGAACTCTGGCGGAGCGACTTCGCGCCGGAGGCACCGGAATTCCCGCGTTCTTCACCCCAGCAGGAGTCGGCAGTCCCATCGCCGACGGCGGAATGCCGTGGCGCTACGACGCCGACGGTTCCGTCTCGATCGCGTCGCCACCCAAGGAGACTCGGGTGTTCGGCGACAAGCGCTACGTTCTCGAGGAGTCGATCAACGCCGACTTCGCGCTTGTACACGCCGAGATCGGTGACACAGCAGGAAATCTCGTGTTCGACAAGACTGCGATGAACTTCAATCCCCTCGCCGCGATGGCGGGCAGGATCACCATCGCGCAGGTCGAGAATCTGGTGGAGCCGGGCGAGATCGATCCGGCCCACGTACATCTTCCCGGCGTGTTCGTCCAACGTGTCGTGCATACCGGGCCACAGGACAGGCGCATCGAAAAGCGCACCGTCAGTTCAGGAGTTCGAGCATGAGTGCAGGATGGACACGCGACCAGATGGCCGAGCGCGCCGCAGCGGAAATGGTCGACGGGGAATATGTCAATCTCGGCATCGGACTGCCGACGTTGATCCCGGGGTACCTGACCGACTCGGTCAAGGTCACCCTGCACTCGGAGAACGGCATCCTCGGCACCGGGCCGTACCCCACCGAGGACGAGGTCGACGCCAATCTGATCAACGCGGGCAAGGAGACGGTCACCATCAATCCCGGTGCGGCGTACTTCGATTCGTCGCTGAGCTTCGGCATGATCCGCGGCGGCCACATCGACACCGCCGTGTTGGGCGGTATGCAGGTCTCGCGAACCGGCGACCTCGCCAACTGGATGGTGCCCGGCAAGATGGTCAAGGGCATGGGCGGTGCGATGGACCTCGTGCACGGCGCCCGGCGCGTCATCGTAGTCATGGAACACACCGATCGCGACGGGAACCCGAAGATCCTGAACGCCTGCACTCTGCCGTTGACCGGCCAAGGCGTCGTGAATCGCATCATCACGAACCTCGCGGTCATCGAGGTCGTCGGCGACGGAACACTCGCACTCGCCGAGCTCGCACCCGGGGTGACATCCGAAGAGGTCACCGCCGCAACGGGATCGGCGCTCACGATCACGTGAGTCAATCACGTGACACAACTGTGGGCTCGAACGTGACGAACACGTTCGAGCCCACAGTTCGAGGTACTAGTCCGGAATCATGTCGAAGGTATCCGGGTTCGGGCCGTTACGGCCCTGCTCACCCTTGTCAAGGGCTGTGATGGCGTCGACATCGGCAGAACTGAGCTCGAAGTCGAAGATCTCGAAGTTGGCCTTGACGCGCTCCGGCGTCACCGACTTCGGGAAGATGATGTTGCCGCGCTGAATGTGCCAGCGCAGAACCACCTGTGCGACGGATTTGCCTGTGGCGTCGGCGATTCGCTTCAGTTCCGCGTCGTCGAGAACGTTGCCCTGGGCGATCGGTGACCACGCCTCGGTGGGGATGGCGTGTTCACGGCCGTAGGCCCACACGTCGTTGTTGACGAAGTACGGGTGCACCTCGATCTGGTTCACCGCGGGGACCGTCTCGGTCTCCTCCGCCAACCGGTCCAGGTGGGCGGGCTGGAAGTTGGATACGCCGATATTGTGAGCTCGGCCGTCGGCGACGAACTCCTCCAGCGTCTTCCAGGTGGAGACGAAGTCGCCGTCGTAGCGGGTCGGGAGCGGCCAGTGGATCAGAAAGAGGTCCACGTAGTCGGTGCCGAGGTCGCTGAGCGTCTTGTCGAATGCCGTCCGCGCATCGTCGGGCTTGTGGAAGCCGTTGTTGAGCTTGCTGGTGACGAAGACCGATTCGCGGTCGATGCCGGAGTTGCGGATACCTTCGCCGACCTGCTTCTCGTTTCCGTACATCTCGGCGGTGTCGATGTGGCGGTAGCCGATCTCGAGGGCCGTTTCGACGGCCTGGGCCGTCTTCTCGGGATCGATCTGGAACACGCCGAAGCCGAGCTGCGGGATCTGCTTGCCGTTTCTGAGCGTGACGTTGGGTACCTGAGTCATATCGCTCGGGTGCCCGACCTCCCCCCGCTTCAAACCGGATGGAATGATGCCAACGTGATAGTGCAGCGCATCCGGCGCGTCGTCGATGGGGTTGCCGAGAATCTCGGCCGGTCCACCGCAGCTCTGACCGCCCCGACTCGGCACTTCGATCCTGCGCACCCGTGGTTCCTCACCGCGACCGAGCGCGGCAACGACGACACTCGAATCACAGCCTGGACCGAGGGCAACCGCGTCGAGAACCTCGTGCACGGCAAGACGTATTTTGCGGCGCTTGCGCAGGCACTCGCGCGGACGGAACGCGACGATCTGGTGCTCTTCACCGATTGGCGCGGCGACCCTGAACAGCTGCTCACCGACGACGGCGTGACCGTCGAGGATGCGCTCACCGGCGTGGCGCACCGCGGTGGCGTCGTCAAGGGCATGGTGTGGCGCTCGCACATGGAGACGTTCGGCTTCACCGGCCCGAAGAATCGCAAGCTCGCCCTACGGCTCGAGGAGGCCGGCGGCGAGGTGATCCTCGACCAGCGCGTGCTGGTAACCGGAAGCCACCACCAGAAGTTCGTCGTCGTGCGGTACGGCAGGAAAGATCTGCCCGACGTCGCCTTCGTCGGTGGTATCGATCTGGCCCGCGCCCGACGCGACGACGCCGATCATTTCGGCGATCCGGTCTCACGTCCCTTCCCTCCCGAGTACGGCGAGATCCCGGCCTGGCACGACGTTCAGGTCCAGCTCGAGGGACCCGCAGTGCGGGACGTCGAGGATGTCTTTCGAGAGCGCTGGGAGGATCCCGCAGCGCTGTCCCGCCTCCCCTGGCACGCCGTACCCGACATGCTGCGCGGGGTGACTCGGGAACCGTCCGAGCTACCGACTGCGGCTGCGCCGCCGGATCCGCAGGGCACCTGCTCGGTGCAGCTGCTGCGCACCTACCCGCGTCGGCGACCCGCCTACCCGTTCGCCACCAAGGGCGAGCGCAGCGCGGCACGTGCATACGCCAAGGCTCTGCACCGAGCTACCGAGTTGATCTACATCGAAGACCAGTACCTGTGGTCGGTCGACGTGGCGCGGGTGTTCGCCGCGGCACTGCGCCGCAAGCCGAACTTGCGGTTGGTGGTGGTGGTTCCCAAGCACCTCGACGACGACAGCCCACTCACCATTCCCTCTGCGCTGCTGGGACACTCGGCCGCGCTCGAGGTGATCCGCGCTGCCGGTGGTGATCGTGTGCTGGTTCTCGATATC
>NZ_BAOX01000337.1:0-4910 GCF_000813105.1 Rhodococcus sp. BS-15
GCGACTCGACGGTGATGGAACCGTCGATGATGCCGGCCTCGATCGTGTCCAGCTCGCCCTGCAGTGCGGGGTCGACCTCGGACTCGAAGTCGTGGAACGGTGCGATACCGACTCCGTCGTTCTCGAGCGTGCCCACGTACGGGGTGTTGTCGAACGCATCGGCACCGGAGTTGGCGACGACCTCGTCGACGCTGGTCTTGAGTCCCTTGGTCACCGAGGTGAGCAACAGGTCGCCGACCGAGGGGTCGGACTCGAAGACGTCGGCGTCGGCACCGATGAGGGCGACGGGACGCGAAGAGTCGCGAATGGCCTGTGCCGCACTCTGATAGATGGGACCGCCGACCGGGAAGATGACGTCCGCGTTCTGGTCGATCAGACCCTGGGCGGTGTTCTTCGCGACCTCGTTGGCGGTGAATCCGCCGGTGAACGAGCCGTTCTGCGAGGGCACGTCCCAGCCGATGACGCGGACTGCCTCGCCCTTCTGCTCGTTGAAGTAGTTCACGCCGTCGGCGAACCCGTCCATGAAGATGGTGACGGTCGGCAACTGGGAGCCACCGAACGTACCGACCACACCGGTGGTGCTGTAGCTCGCGGCCGCGTAGCCGGCGAGGAATGCGGACTGCGACGCGTCGTAGGTCAGCGGCTTGACGTTCGGCAGATCGATCGTGGAATCGTCGATGATCGCGAAGTCGATGTCGGAGTTGGCCTCGGCGGCCACCTTGGTGGCGTCGGCCAGATCGAATCCGACGGTGACGATGAGGTTGCAGCCCTGATCGACGAGGTTGTTGATGTTGGGGCCGTAGTCGGTGGGCGATGCGGACTCGACGGTGCGCGGCTCGACGCCGAGCTCTTCGGAGGCCTCGGTCAAGCCCTCGAACCCGAGCTGGTTGAACGACTTGTCGTCGAATCCGCCACTGTCGGAGACCATGCAGGGCAGGAAGTCACTCGATCCGCCTCCGCCCGATCCTTCGTCTTCGGGGGCAGATCCACAGCCTGCGATCAGGGCGATGGCACCGAGCGACGCGACGCCGCCGAGTGCTGCCTTCCGCGTGCTCGTGCGGGTGACGAATGACAAGATGTCCTCCAATTTAGATGTGTTTCTTCTGGTCCGGGACGGTACTCGTGCGGGCGGGGGCGCGCAGGATTTCACTCAGGCGTCCTTGTCGGGCAGGGCCTTGTCAGGCACAGCCTTGTCGGGCAAGCTTCCGCCGTCGCCGAGCACCTTCGCTTCGTCCTCACGCACCATCACTGCGGGGCCCGCTGCCACCACCGATGGGTTCGCTGGCGTACCGGGCTTGAATACGTTGAAGAATACGTTGAGCACCACTGCGACGATGCTGGCGGCACTGATTCCGGAGTGGAAGATCGTGACGAACCAGTCCGGGAATTCGTCCCAGAAGTCGCTCGCGACAACAGGTATGAGACCGAACGCCAAGGTCACCGCCACGATGACGACGTTGGTGTTGTTGTCGTAGTCCACCTTGCCGAGGGTGCGGATACCGCTGGCGGCGACGGTTCCGAACAGCGCGATTCCGGCACCGCCGAGCACCGGAAGCGGGACGACCCCGACGACGGCCGCGAGTACCGGCGAAAGGCCCAGCAGCGCAAGCACGCCGCCGCCCATCGCGACGACGAAGCGGCTCTTGATGCCGGTCATCGCGACCAGGCCGACGTTCTGTGCGAAGGCCGTGGCCGGGAAGGTGTTGAAGATCGGGGCGACGGCGGAGGACACCATGTCGGCGCGCAGGCCGTCACCGACGCGCTTGGAGTCGACGTCGGTTCCGACCACTTCGCCGACGGCGAGGATGTCGGCGGTGGTCTCGACCATGATCACGAGGATCACGATGGTCATCGACACGATCGCGCCGATCGCGAATATCGGTGAGCCGAAGGCGAAGGGTGTCGGGACGGCTACCACGGACGCGTCGGCGACGCCGCCGAAGTCGGTCTTGCCGACGATCAGTGCCGCGATGGTGCCGACGACGAGTCCGAGCAGGATCGACAGCCGCGACAGTCCGGGGATCTTGGTCATCACCAGCACGGCGAGGAGGGTGAACATCGCCAGCCCGATGTTGCCGGGGTCCAGGTAGTTCGGGTTCGGCGCACCGCCAACCATCTCTTGGCCGGTGATCCAGCGTGCCGCCACCGGCATCAGCGACAGTCCGATGACGGTGATGATGCATCCGGTCACCAGCGGCGGGAAGAACCGAACGATCTTGGAGAAGAACGGGGCTATCGCCAATCCGATCAGCGCGGCCACCAGAACTGCTCCGAGCACCGTGCGCAGTCCGGTTCGCCCGTCCTCCGCGCTGCCGATGATCGTGAGAACCGTCGAGACCGAAGCGAACGAAATGCCCTGTACCAGAGGCAGTTGCGAGCCGAAGAACGGGATGCCGATCGTTTGCAGCACCGTTGCCACGCCACTGACGAACAACGCGCACGAGATCAACAGTGCCTGATCGGCCCCCGAGAGCCCGGCCGCTCCACCGACGATGATCGGAACGGCGATGACGCCGCCGAACATCGAGAGAATGTGTTGCAGACCGTATCCGAACATCTGCAGCACCGGCGGGCGAGCGTCCTCTGGCCTGGTCATCGCTTCAGGCTAGGAACCGGACGTTACCGGCAGCAACGCCGTCCCATTTCGGGCGAGTTACGCTTCCCGCTTGTCCACCAGGTGCTCGAATGCCTTCAGGTTCGCCAACGATTCGCCGCGCGAGACGCGCCACGCCCATTCGCGTTTGATGGACTCCGCGAATCCCAGCTCGAGCAGCACGTTGAAGTCGCCGTCGGCGGCCTCGAGGGTCTGGCCGAGAATGCGATCGAGTTCGTCACCGTTGACGGCGTGCAACGACATTCGGCCCACGAGGTAGATGTCGCCGACCTTGTCGATCGTGTAGTGAACCCCGTACAGGCGGCGGTTGCGTCGCAGCAGGTACTTGTAGACGCCCTCGAAGTTCTCGTCGGGTTTGCGGCAGACGAACGCTTCGATGCGGACCCCGTGATGCCCGACGTTCAGCATCGTCGTCGTCTTGAGTTTGCGTTCCCCTGGCAGTTCGACGGTGAACACCTCGCCCCGACGGGTGTAGTCCAGCTCGCGGTCCTTCAGTGCCCGGTCGATCAGTTCGGCAGTCTCGCTCATGCAGTCACAGCTCCTGATCTGCGTAGTTTCGACAATCCTCGGACGCGTCGCGGAGAGAACTCGCTCGGTCCCTCGCCTCGGTCGAAGTGGAACTTGGCCTGCCGGTAGCTCTCGATGAGTCCGTCGGCGGTGTGCTCCCAGGAGAAGTTGCGGGCGTGCCGCGGTGCCGCGGACGCCATGTCGGCCAAGGCAACTGGGTCCGCCAACATGGACGAGAGAGCATCCGCCCAATCCTCGGTGCGGTGGCCCTGCACCAGGCGTCCGGTCTCGCCCGATCGCACCGCCACGCCGAGTCCGCCGACGTCCGCGGCCAGGACCGGAGTTCCGCATGCCTGGGCTTCGATTGCAACCAGGCCGAACGATTCGTTGTAGCTCGGCACGGCGACGATGTCCGCGGCGCGGTAGACCTGGGCCAGGCGCGCCGACGGCTGCGGCGGCAGGAACGTCACCCGGGCAGTTATCCCGAGGTTCTCGGCGAGATCGATGAGGCTGTCGGGTCGATCCAGTCCGCTGCCGGACGGGCCGCCGACGATGAGGACGCGCAGTGGTGTCGTCGGATTGCGCTGCAGCACTTCGGCAGCCGCGGCGATCAGCACGTCGGGGGCCTTGAGCGGCTGGATGCGTCCGACGAATGCGACGATCGACTCGTCGGGATTCAATCCGAGTTCGGCGCGCGCCGCGAGCTTGTCACCCGGATTGTATTGCGCCAGATCGGCTCCCGGTGCAACCACATCGATCGAACCCTGCTGCGCACCGTAGATCTCGACGAGAGACTTCGCTTCCTCGGTGGTGTTGGCGATCAGTCGATCCGCCTCGGCCACCACCTGCTGCTCACCGATCTGACGTGCGGCGGGCTCGGGCGAGTCGCCCTGCGCCAGAGACGCGTTCTTGACGGCGGCGAGAGTGTGCGCGGTGTGCACCAACGGCACTCCCCAGCGATCTCGCGCCAGCCAGCCGACCTGACCCGAGAGCCAGTAGTGCGAATGCACCAGGTCGTAGTAGCCGGGTTCGTGGCGCGCTTCCTCCCGCAGCACCCCGGCTGCGAATGCGCACAGCTGAGTGGGAAGGTCGTGCTTGTCCAACCCCTCGAACGGGCCGGCGACGATGTTGCGCACCAGTACGCCGGGAGCTGCCTCGACGACGGGAGCGTCGGTCGACGCCGTCGCGCGGGTGAAGATCTCGACCTCCACGCCCCGCTTGGCCAGCTCTTTCGCGCTCTGCAGCACGTAGACGTTCATGCCGCCCGCGTCACCCGTTCCGGGCTGCGCCAGCGGGGAGGTATGCAAGGACAACACAGCGACCCTGTTCAGCTGGCGTCCAATCACTTCTTCAGTGTGCACGCCTCCACATTACGTCTCGATAACTACCCCCTTCTGACGACCGGGCAGACTCAGACCGTTCACGAACTCGGTCACCTCGGTGAGGAAGCGCTGCGGATCGGCTACGAACGGGCCGTGGTCGACACCATCCCAGTACGACGCTACCGCCGTGGGAATCAGCTCCGCAGCGTGCCGTCCGGCAGAGACGTCGACGACGGTGTCCTGCGTTCCGTGCAGGACGAACGCAGGGATGTCGAGGCTGCGCAGCAGGTCGTCGTGGGCAACCGCTCGATCGAACAGCGCGGCGCGAACCCGCGGCCTCGTGGACAGCGTCAAACCGAACAGTGCCTGCGCTTCCGTACCCTTGCCTTCGGTGGGCCCGGTGAGCGCATGCCCGAAACTTCCCAGCGCCTTGATCGCGACGCGAGGCTCCTCGGCCATCGCGCCGG
>NZ_BAOX01000336.1:0-4927 GCF_000813105.1 Rhodococcus sp. BS-15
CGGACCACGCACCGGAGCCAACGAGTCGTACTCGTTGGCAGAGAGAATCTCGATGTCACCGACTCGGATGGCCGGCGTGGCCGTCACGGCGTCGAGGATTCGTACGAGGCGATCGGCGAGAACCCGGACGGTATCGGCATCGAAGAGTTCTGTGGCGTAGCGGAATCCGGCTTCGATGCGACCGGTGCGCCGGACCTGTCGAATTCCTCCGAGATCGTCAACTGCAGGTCGAAGTTGGCGATGTCGTTGGGGAGCTCGATGCTCTCGATCGACAGTCCGGGCAACGTCACCGTCGGTCGGTCGGTCTGCTGGAACTCGAGCATCACCTGAAACAACGGTGCATGGGCAGTCGATCTCGCGGGATCGACCGCATCGACCACTCGCTCGAACGGGACGTCCGAATGAGTGAATGCGGCCAGGTCGACGGAGCGAACATCCGAGAGCAGGTCCTCGAACCGAGTCGAGCCGGGCACCTGCGTGCGCAGCACGAGGGTGTTGACGAACATGCCGACGAGTTCGTCGAGTGCGGCGTCTCCTCGGCCCGAGATCGGCGTTCCGACCGAGATGTCCTCGGCACCCGAGAGTCGAGCCAGAAGGACGGCCAGAGCCGCGTGCACGATCATGAACGAGCTCGAATTGTGCTCGGCGGCAACAGCAGCGAGTCGAGAATGAATTGCGGCGTCGATCTCGAACGTGACGCTGTCGCCGCGCAGGGATGCCACCGCGGGACGTGGGCGATCGGTCGGCAACGGCAGGACCTCGGGGCTGCCGGACAGTGTGTCGACCCAGTAGGTGAGCTGTTTGGCCATCAACGACTCGGGATCGGACTCCGCGCCGAGGAATCGGCGCTGCCACAGGGCGTAATCGGCATACTGCACCGGCAACGGTTCCTGGCTCGGTGCGTGTCCTGCAGCGCGGGCGCTGTAGGACACCATCAGGTCGCGGGCCAGCGGAGCGCTCGAGAACCCGTCGGAGGAGATGTGGTGCACCACCATCACGAGCACATGCTCGTTCTCGCGCACCCGAACCAGGCGGACTCGCAGCGGAACATCGGCCACCACGTCGAAGCCCGCGCCGGCGACGTCGGCGATCAACTCGAGGACGTGACGCTCGTCGCTCGCGAGAATCGGAGTCAGATCCGGCAGTGCCGATGCCACGTCGAGGATCGACTGCACCGGAGCGTCGTCGGTCAGCGGGAACATCGTGCGCAGCGACTCGTGTCGGCTCAACACGTCACCGATGGCCGAGTGCATCGCGTCGACATCGAGCACACCGCTCAGGCGCATGGCGAACGCGACGTTGTAGGCAGCCGACTCGGTGTCGTACTGATTGATGAACCACATCCGCTGCTGCGCCAGCGACAGCGGCACCTCGTCCGGTCGCTCCTGCGGAACCAGTCGAGGGGCGGCCGCAGCATCGTGCTCGCCGAGCTCGATGCCTGCCGACAGCGCTCGCACGGTGGGGGCGTCGAACAGATCCCTGATGCCGATGTCGGTTCCGAGTACCGCGTTGATTCGCGCCACCAACCGCATCGCGATCAGCGAGTTGCCACCGATCTCGAAGAAGCTCGACGTGACGCTGACCTGAGCGATGCCGAGCAGATCACCGAAGACACCGGCGACGATCTCTTCGACCGGGTTCTCGGGCCCGAAGAACTCCGATGCAGCGACGGTGAATTCGGGCGCAGGCAATGCCTTGCGGTCGAGCTTGCCGCTGGCGTTGACCGGAAGCGAGTCGAGTACCACCACGTGTGAGGGCACCATGTACCCCGGGAGGCGGCGCGCGGCCTCGGCCGTCAGCTGCGCGGGGTCGACGGCGGAACCGTGCGCACCGACCACGTAGGCCACGAGGGTCTCACCGGTGTTCGGGTCCTTGTGCACCAACGCGATCGCCTGTGCGACGGACTCCGATCGAAGGAGAACCGCCTCGATCTCGGGTAGTTCGATGCGGAGGCCACGCAGCTTGACCTGGAAGTCCGTGCGGCCGATGTACTCGAGTTCGCCGTCGGCGCGCCAACGCACCAGATCGCCTGTGCGATAGAGCCTCTCGCCCGGCTCGCCGAACGGATCTGCGATGAAGCGATCCGCTGTGAGGTCGCCGCGACCGACGTACCCACGAGCGAGCTGCACGCCTGCGAGATACAGCTCGCCGGGTGCACCGATCGGAGCCGGTCGCAACGAGGCGTCGAGCACGTACAAACGCGTGTTCCACACCGGTGCGCCGATGGGAATCGAGACAGCGTCGCGCCCGGTCACGTGGTAGTAGCTGACGTCGACGGCCGCTTCGGTCGGACCGTAGAGGTTGTGCAGTTCCGCGAGGGAGAACTGCGCGAATTGCGCCGCGGTGGCGGGCGGAAGGGCCTCGCCGCTGCAGAAGACCAGTCGAAGCGAGACACATTCGGCGGCCCGTGCTCCTGCCGCGAACACCGCGAGCATCGACGGTACGAAGTGCGCCGTGGTGATGTGCTCGTCCGCGATGATGCGGGACAGGTACACGGGATCGCGGTGTCCGTCGGGTTCGGCCACGACGAGCTTGGCACCGACCTGCAGCGGCCAGAAGAACTCCCACACCGAGACGTCGAACGTGGCCGGAGTCTTCTGCAGAACGGTGTCCGCAGGTTCGAGGTGATATTCGTGCTGCATCCACAGCAACCGGTTCACGATGGCCGAGTGCGTGACTGCGACGCCCTTGGGCCGACCGGTCGAACCGGAGGTGTAGATGACGTATGCGGTGTTCGAGCCGTGCAGTCTTCCCAGACGGTCCGAATCGGTGATCGAGGAGTGGTCGCGATCGGAGACGTCGAGTAGATCGACAGCGAGGACCGGAGTTGCCACCGGGATGTTGATCCAGTCGCGGCTCGTGGTGAGGATGCACACGGGCTGGGCGCTGGAGAGGACGTAGGACGAACGCTCGACCGGATGGTCCGGATCGATCGGCACATAGGCTCCACCGGCCTTGACGATCGCGTACATACCGACGAGCAGGTCGACCGACCGTCGGATCGCCAGGCCGACATGGGATTCCGGTGTCACGCCGAGCGAGATGAGGTGTCGTGCGAGCTGATTCGCACGTTCGTCCAGTTCGAGATAGGTGATGTGCTCGTCCTCGAACACGAGCGCGGTCGAGTACGGACTGCGCTGCACCTGTCGGTCGAAGAGGCTGCTGAGCGTCATGTCGACGCCGCCGACCGGAATCTGTTGGTGGACCGGAGGTTCGATCAGACGTGCGGTGTCGTTCCACTCGAACAGGACGAGTTCGCGCTCCGCGGCGGACAGGATGTCGATGTCGCCGGTGCGTACGTCCGTCGACGTTCCGATGGTCGACACGATCCGCAGGAAGCGATCGACGAACCGGTCGATGGTTTCGGGATCGAACAGATCTGTGGCGTAGGTGAACGAAGCCGACAGTGCACCGGACGGGTCGACGGGCTCCTGATCCACGCGCAGCTGTAGATCGAATTTGGCTGTGTCGGTGCTGATCTCCTCGAACCGAACGGTGAGATCGGGCAGCTCCAACGTGACAGCTGCATTGTTCTGGAACTCGAGCAGAACCTGGAACAGCGGCGAATGGTCGGTCGACCTCACCGGATCGAGTACATCGACCAGTCGCTCGAACGGGATGTCGGTGTTGTCGAAGGCGGCGAGGTCGGAGCTACGAGTGTCGGCGAGCAATTCGGCAAAGGTCGCTCGAGGCTCGACCTGTGTTCGCAGGACGAGGGTCCCGACGAACATGCCCACGAGGTCGTCGAGGGCAGCGTCGCCTCGACCGGCGATCGGAGTACCTATGGCGATGTCCGCAGTGCCGCTCAGGCGCGCGAGCAGCAACGCAAGCGCGGAATGGACGACCATGAACAGCGTCGAGTCCTGTTCGGCGGCCACCGAACTCAACCGAGCGGCGACATCGCCGGGAATCGTGAACGGTGTGACACTGCCGCGCATCGACTGCCGGGTGGGGCGCGGGCGATCGAGCGGCATCGGCAAGACGTCCGGCAGGTCTGCCAGCGCCGACTGCCAGAATTCGATCTGCCGCGACGCCACCGAGGTGGAGTCGCTCTCGTCGCCGAGAACAGCGTGCTGCCACAGCGCGAAGTCCGCGTACTGGACGGCGAGTGGCTCCCACATCGGAGCAGCACCAGCGGACCGGGCACCGTAGGCGACCATCACGTCTCGGGCCAGCGGCGCCATCGACGCACCGTCCGCCGCAATGTGGTGGACGACGATGGAGAGTACGAAGCTCTCCGAGCCGGTCCGGTACAGCACCGCGCGGAAAGGAAGATCGACCGTGACGTCGAATCCTGTTGTCGCAGCGGTACGGACGAGCGCATCGACCGAACCGGCGTCGACGTCGACCACCTCGAGGGGGAGCTTCGATCCGGTGACGTCCTCGACCGGTGCGATGACCTGGTTCGGCAGATCGCCCACCGTCGGGAACACCGTGCGCAGCGACTCGTGCCGGGACAGCACGTCGCCGACGGCCGCAGCCATCGCGCTCACGTCCAGACGACCGGTCAGGCGCACGGTGAGCGGGATGTTGTAGGCGGGCGAGGACACATCGAACTGGTTGATGAACCACATCCGCTGTTGCGCGAGAGACAGCGGGATCGAGGCGGGCCGGTCGACGGGGACGAGTGCCGGACGGCGATGCAGCGACGCGCCCTTGGCTTCGGCACGTTCGGCCAGAGTCCGAACCGTCGACGCCTCGAACAGATCCAGCACCTTCAGATCGGTTCCGAGAGCCGAATTGACCCGTGCGATCAAACGCGTTGCCACGAGGGAGTTTCCGCCGAGGTCGAAGAAGCTGTCGGTGACGCCGACCCGATCGACCTCGAGAACGTCGCAGAACACTGTCGCCACCGCGGCTTCGTATTCCGTCTCTGCGGCCTCGAATGCACCTGCGAGCCGAGTTCGGGTTCGGGGAGTGCGTTTCG
>NZ_BAOX01000335.1:0-4935 GCF_000813105.1 Rhodococcus sp. BS-15
TGGGACGCCGCCGGTCCGGCGCGACGATCAGACGCGCGGGGTTCTTCGCCGGGACCATTCCGAGCTCGGCGGCCTTGCGCGCCAACTCCGGAGCCGACTCCGCCAACTCCACATCACGCTGCAACGACGCCCGCTGGTGAGCCAGTTCGGCGTTGACGGCCTTGGCGGCGCTGAGATCGTAGGAGTCTCCGGCGGACCGAGTGGTCAGGAGCAACGTCAGACCGAGACCGATGGCGAGCAGGCCGATGATCAAGGCGACGAACGGAATTCGCGCAGCAATAGCACTTCCGTTCAGCGAGGGCCGCGCACCGGCTCCGGAACCATGCGCAGAATCCGAGGTGTGGATCGACGCGCGCTGCTGCCTGCGCTCGTATGCGCGCAGTGCTGCACCGGATCGTCCACCGCCCTTACCCGTACGCTCTGGGCGCGAGAGTGGAGCCTGCGGAACGCCCCTGCGCCGCGGGGCCGGAACCCGATTGCGTTGTGTTCCAACGGTTGTGTCTGGAACCGTCATTCCGCTCTCCTTGCAATCCGTTCGGCGGCGCGCAATCTCACCGGAGCCGAGCGTGGGTTGACGTCGATTTCTGCATCCGAGGCACGCTCGGCACCTCTGGTCAGGAGCCGGAACTCCGGACCCATTCCGGGTAGCTCGACCGGCAGTCCCTCGGGACTGCGCGACTTGATTCGAGGTGCCAACTCCTGCTTGACAACTCGGTCTTCGAGCGACTGATACGACATGAAGACCACCCGACCTCCGACAGCCAACGCGTCGAGCCCGGCAGGAACCGCCGCCTTCAACGACTCCAGCTCACCGTTGACCTCGATACGCAGGGCTTGGAAGGTGCGCTTGGCGGGGTGTCCGCCGGTACGCCGCGTTGCGGCCGGAATTGCGGCATAGAGCAATTCGACCAACGGGCCGCTCGTGGTGAAGGGCGTGTGCTCGCGGCGACGCAGTACAGCGGAGGCGATCTTGCCGGCGAACCGTTCCTCGCCGTAGGTGCTCAGGACCCGTGCGATGTCGCCGTGGGAGTACGTGTTGAGGACGTCTGCTGCGGTGATTCCCACGGTCGGATTCATTCGCATGTCCAGCGGGGCGTCGATGGAGTACGCGAATCCGCGATCGGATTCGTCCAACTGCATGGACGAGACTCCGAGATCGAACAGGATGGCGTGAACGGAGTCGACCGCAGGCAGGTCGGCCTCGTCGAGCGCTTCGGCGATGCCATCGTAGGTCGTGTGCACCAACGTGATTCGATCAGCGAACGGAGCCAACCGGGCTCCGGCCAGCTCGAGCGCGTCGGGATCCCGGTCGAGTCCGATGAGATGCAGGTGCGGATAGGTCCGTAGGAAGTGTTCGGCGTGACCGCCGAGTCCGAGTGTTGCGTCGATCATGACTCGGATAGCGCCGGTGGATTCGAGTGCGGGTCCGAGCAATTCGTCGGCTCGTTCGAGACGAACCGGAACGTGGACCGGGCCTGCGGACCGACGGTGGGTTCGGTCGGCGGACGAGTCGCTCTCGTCCGGTCCGGTGCCCTCCGTCATGGTTCCTCCCGGTCGCGCGTACGTACTTCTCGCCCGGGTCCGGGCCGTGCGGGTCGCCCACCGAAGCCGGTGCGAATGCATCGAGGTCCCTGTCCGATAGGGAACCTGGCGTTGGGGAAGAACGTCAGGGTCCTGATCTGCGAAACCTGGCGTTGGGGAAGAACGTCAGGGTTCTGATCGGGCAGAGGCCTCGCTGCACTCGCAGGCGACCTGGTCGGGCTACAAGATCCCTCCGAGGGACTCGTCGAAAGCGTCGGAGAAATCCTGCTCGTTCTCAGCGGAGTAGCGCGCCCACGCTTCGTCGTTCCAGATCTCGATGAAATCCATCGAACCGATCACCACGCAGTTTCGTTCGAGCCCCGCATAGCGGCGATGCTCGGGACTGATGGTGATACGACCCTGTCCGTCCGGCCGCTGTTCGTCGGTTCCCGAAAAGAACTGGCGAACGTAGGCACGGGCTTTGGGGTTGGCACGAGAAGCCGCCGTCAACTTCCGAGAGCGCTCCGCGAAGTCGGCCGCGGTGTAGACAGCGAGGCTGAAATCCTGCCCCTTGCTCACCATGACCCCTCCTGCAAGCGCGTCCCGAAACTTGGCCGGCAACGTGAGTCGACCCTTGTCGTCGAGCTTCGGCGTGTAGGTACCGAGAAACACTCGCCACCTCCAGCCTCGACTCTCCGCTGCGGACCACTTTACCCCACTCTCCCCCACTTCGAACCATCCATGGCAGGAAAACTTTGAAGAATCCGATATTTATGCTGGTCAAGAGCACAAGATCGATACTTCCGACGGCGATGCCGCGGGCGATGCCGCAGCTTCGGTTCGGAGGCGACGGCCCACAAGTCCAGCACCGAAGCGGCCTGAGCAGCAGCTCAGCACTGGAAGTGGCGGGTGACGGTCGATCCCAGCCCTTCAGTGGGGCTTCGGTGGGGAGAAGTGGGGGAAGTGGGTCGAAGTGGGGACGCGGGGGGCGGGATCCCAGAACTCCCGTTTGCGGGGACAGTCGAGCCGGCCCTCGACGCGGAGCGGAGGGCTCCAGGCGATCGAGCGGCGTCTGCTTCAGGGCAGAAACGACAAACAGCACCTCACCCGAAGGTGAGATGCTGTTCTACGTTGACGCGTGAAGTTGTGGAGACGAGCCGGTATGGGTCGGTTCGGTGAAACCCGGTCGACTCAGTCCTGCTCGAACCTCTTACGGAACCGATCTTCCATGCGAGAGGTGAAGCTGCCGCCCTTGCGACCACCCTTCGATTTCTGCCCGGTACTACGCCCGGACGTTTCGGCAGCATCGTTGGCTGTGCTGCCTTCGTCCTGCGACGCTGCGGCTCCCTTGTCGGATCCGCCGAACAGGAACAGTGCCCCGGCACCGAACATGAACAAAAAGCCGATGAGACTGACGACGAGAAAAGCCAGACTGTTCGTCGACAATGCAACACCGGCGACGAGCAACACGAGTCCCACTACGAACAGCGCGGCAGCCTGAAAGCGCCTCCTGCTCGACGCCGCGCGTACGCGACCGCCCCTCACATGAGACGCGAATTTGGGATCCTCGGCGTAGAGAGCGCTCTCGATTTGATCGAGCATGCGCTGCTCGTGCTCGGAGAGTGGCACGGTACCTCCCCCTGCACAGATATTGAAGGTCATTTCGGTTGCGAAACGACGGGAAGCTGACCTTGGCGGCTACCTACTGTCGATGATACGAGCTGAATCGGCCGCTTACCACCTACTCGGTCGATGTGTTCCTGAGAAACACCGAAGTTTCGAGACGCACGTCCCGAAAACTTCCAGCGAACACCGCATGACGTGGCGATTGTCACCTGGAGTCCAGCTCGGTGAGCTACGCCGACAAGGGTGCCGTCATCGGATCGACGGACGCGAATCGAGCCTGCCCGCCGAGTCGATCCTCGACCGAGTTCAGAAAACGACCGACGTGGCGATGGAAATCGTCGGAATCGAGATCGTCGATCGTGCTCGACGCACCGGCCTCGACCGCAGCCCGGGCGGCCGAGAAGGACGCGAAATAATCGGCCCAGACCGCGAGATCCGGTGCCGCCTTTGCCATCAACACCCACGCACTGCGTGAACGAGGACGCGCTCCGATCGAATTCGGCAACGACGCCAACACAGCTGCCGCGCCTTTCAGTGCGGCGGCATAGCTGCCGAGAAATCGATCTCCGGCATCGCTCTCCCCGATGGACTCGGACAGCAGAGCATCGGCCCGGCCCAGCAGAACCTGAGCCTGACGCGACACCGGCGACCGCACTCCGGCATCGAATGCCTTCGTGATCGTCATACTCGAACACCTCCAGTTCGAATCTCCGGCGCGCACCTGGCGCGGCCGGAACCGTGGCGAAGCCTTACAGTCGAACTCCGGAGAATCCGACTCGACGATCCGAGCCGAAGCCACCGGTGCACTCGGCCCCGATTGTCGAACACCCGTTCGACACATTCAATATAGCCGTGCCCACCGACAAGTTGCCGAAGAAAGGTTGAGAACAGTCGTCACCGATGCGCAGACAACGCCGTACCTGGTCGATCTGACGCCCCCGGAATTCCGCCAGCGGCTGTTCGAGGCACTGTCCATCTACGTCGAGGCCATGGGCTATCCGCGCGGAACCGAACAGAGCAGAGCCCCGATGTGGAGCGAACACCTGCACCGGCCGGGCTGGCGGGCAGTCGGTGCGCTGCTGCCGAACACCGACCCGACACAGCCCGATTCGCTGGTGGCCGTCGCATACGGCTATCACGGTGCCGCGCACCAGTGGTGGCATCAACAGGTTCGCGAGGGATTGCGGCGCACGGGGCATTCTCCGCACAGCGTCGAAGCCACCCTCGGCGACTACTTCGAACTCACCGAGTTGCACGTCCTCCCGAGCGCTCAGGGGCACGGCCTCGGCGGACGACTGTGCAGTCGACTGCTGGGCGGCGTCTCCGCGGACAAAGTGATGTTGTCCACACCCGAGGTGGCGGAAGAGGACAACCGAGCCTGGCGGCTGTACCGGCGGCTCGGCTTCGCAGACGTGCTGCGCGACTTCACCTTCGCCGGCGACCGACGCCCCTTCGCCGTCCTGGGCCGCCGGTTGCCCCTCGACGGGCCAGTAGCCTGAAGATGTGATCGATGCTGTGGTGGTGGGCTCCGGCCACAATGCCCTGACCTCTGCCTGTTACCTGACCGATGCCGGTATGTCGGTGGAGGTTCTCGAGCGCGACTCCGTCGCGGGTGGCGCGGTCTCGACGGTGGAACGCTTTCCCGGCCACCGGGTCGACCGTGGTTCGTCGGCGCACATCATGATTCGGCACACCGGCATCATCGAGCAGCTCGGACTCGCCGAGTTCGGACTTCGCTACATCGACTGCGATCCCTGGGCGTTCGCGCCCGGAGCCGTCGACACCGAC
>NZ_BAOX01000334.1:0-4951 GCF_000813105.1 Rhodococcus sp. BS-15
GACGGTGGCCATGCCGATCGCGTTGGCATCACCGGACCCGGTGCGAAAAGGAATGTCGACGGTCACCGCGGGCGACCCGAGTTCGCTCATCGTGGCGGCGACGACGGAGACGAACAGCGAATTGGCCGATCCGCCGACGCGTCGCGCAGCCGAATCCCACTCCGCAGCATCGATATCCACGATCACCGACTGCATCCTGCGTGCGTGGTGCGGTGCGATACCGCCGCTGTCGGCGGTGGTGAACGCCCGCAATTCTGCTCGGGCCTTCTTGCTGACCCACAATCTCGCCGTCGCCGCGATGGATCGTAGGGCAACGGTGACGATCATCGAGATCGCGTCCTTCACATCCGAGCCCGGTTGCAGCACCGGCACCGGTGTCGATCCGGAGAATGCCTGTGCGGCAGCGTCGATGAGCTCGCGAGCATCGGCCAGCGCGTGCGAACACACCAGAGACAGCACGGTGCCGCCGTGTGCAACGGGCGCGGCCGTCAACCGCCAGCCGGGCCCGTACTGCGGGTCGAGTCGAACGTCTGCCTGTGCATCGGCCCATCCGATGATGTCGTCGACCGCCTCGGTGCCGTAAGCGAGCGGAAGCGATTCGGACGAGATGTCCCATCGAAGTCGTGCCCCCGGTGTACGGGGCTTGCCGACTCGACGACCGAGCTGCCCGACGGCCAGTTCGTCGTGGACCCTTCGGAGTTCCGCCGTGCTCACCGTCTCGGTGGTGCGCCAGATACCTTGCAGTGCAATGGGAATTCCGTAGCCGCGGTGGGTACGGAGAAATATCTCGTCGATCATCGACAGTCGTGTGGATTTCACGGGCTCGCGGTGCCGTGTCGTCCCGCTCCCGACGCGAACCTGCTCGCGCCGCTGAGCGCGTCGGCGTTGATGGAGATGGCACCGTGTCGGAATTCGTTCTTCAGGGCGGACTCTTCGTCGAGGCCGTCCTGTTCCAGCAGGGACAGTCGATCCTCACGCATACAGGTCTGCGGCAGCAGCGCGAGTTCGGCAGCCAACGCCTCCGCTTCCGACCGGGCTCGGCCCACCGGAACCACCCTGGTGATCAGCCCGATGTTCAACGCCTCCTCGGCGTCGACGGCGCGACCGGCGAGGATCATGTCCATCGCCCGGCCGGTACCGACGATGCGTGGCAATCGCACTGTGCCGCCGTCGATCAACGGAACTCCCCAGCGCCGGCAGAAGACGCCGAACGTGGCGTCGTCCTCGGCGATGCGTAGGTCGCACCACAGAGCGAGTTCCAGTCCGCCCGCGACGGCGTATCCCGACACGGCCGCGATGACGGGCTTGGACAACCGCATTCGCGTCGGGCCCATCGGGCCGTCCCCGTGTTCGGTCGCGTGATTCGAGCGCGGTGTGCCCAGGGCCTTGAGGTCGGCTCCCGAGCAGAAGGTGCCGCCCTCGCCCCACAGGACTGCCACCGAGGCGGATTCGTCGGCGTCGAACTCCTCGAACGCCTGGATCAACTCCTGTGCGGTGGGGCCGTCGACGGCATTGCGTGCCTCCGGGCGCGACAGGACGATGGTGGTGACGGGGCCTGATCGCTCGATCCGTACCGGCATGTCAGTGAACGTTACTCGAGTTCTCTTGCGTGAAGCAATGAATCAATGCTTCAATCCTTGCATGCCGTACCGAAGAACCCCTGCAGTGCAGGCCAGGCTCGATGCCGCACGCAAGAAACTCTTCGCCGCCGCCATCGAGGTCCTCTCGACGCAGGGGTACGCCGGCCTGTCGGTGGCGTCGGTCGCCGCGGCAGCAGGGGTGTCCTCCGGCAGCGTCTATACCCATTTCGAGGGGAAATCGGATCTGGTGGTCGCGATCTTCCGTGAGGTCTGCAGTCGGGAGGTTGCCGCAGTGGTCACCGCGTGCGAGCGCGGCAGCGCCGTCGAGCGAGTGACCGCAGTGGTGCAGACCTTCGCCGGACGCGCCCTGAAGAACCGGACGATGGCGTATGCCCTGCTGGCCGAACCGGTGGACCCGGCCGTCGACGCCGAGCGGTTGGTGTTCCGGCAGAAATTCACCGATGCCTTCGCCGACGCGATCGTGGCGGGTATCGAAGCAGGAGAGATCCCCGAGCAGGACGCGGCGATCTCGGCAGCGGCTCTGGTCGGTGCCGTCGGCGAAGTGATGGTCGGCCCGTTGTCCTCGCACGATTCAGTGGATCCAGTACCCAGTCTCGTCGCATTATCGTTGCGCGCGTTAGGAGTTCGAGATGAACACGCATGAGGTATTCAACCAGGCAACCGACCTGACGCCCTACGACACCTCCGCGGACCCGTCGTTGCTCGACGGTGTGGCGCGGGCAGGTGCAGGATGGGCACTCGACGAGGTCCGCCGGCTCGGGACTCTCGCCGGTGGAGTGGCGGCCCAGGAGTGGGGCAGGCTCGCCAACGAGAACCCGCCCGTGTTGAGGACCCACGATCGGTACGGGCATCGCATCGACGAGGTCGAATTCCACCCGCATTGGCACGATCTGATGACCGTTGCCGTCGAGCACGGACTGCACGCCAGTCCGTGGGCCGACGACCGCGTCGGTGCACACGTCGCCCGCGCCGCGAAGTTCTACGTCTGGGGGCAGGCCGAGGCCGGGCACATGTGCCCCATTTCGATGACCTACGCCGTCGTTCCGGCGTTGCGGCACAGTCCTTCTCTCGCTGCGCAGTACGAGCCGCTGCTGGCGTCGAGGGAGTACGATTTCGGTCTGCGGACCCCGTCGAGCAAGCGCGGACTGATCGCAGGCATGTCGATGACGGAGAAGCAGGGCGGATCGGACGTACGGGCCAACACCACCACGGCCACGCCGTCGTCGGACGGAACGTATTCGATCACCGGCCACAAGTGGTTCACCTCAGCGCCGATGTCGGACATGTTCCTCACCCTGGCGCAGGCACCGGGCGGGCTGTCGTGCTTCATGTTGCCGCGCGTCCTGCCCGACGGCACCCGCAACCGAATGATGCTGCAGCGCTTGAAGGACAAGCTCGGCAACAAGTCGAACGCATCCGGTGAGCTCGAATACCACGGGGCCACCGGCTGGCTCGTCGGCGAAGAGGGTCGCGGTGTGCGCACCATCATCGAGATGGTCAACATGACCCGGTTGGACTGCGTCATCGGGTCCGCGGCCGGAATTCGCAACGCCACCGTGCGCGCAGTCCATCATGCGCGTCATAGGTCTGCGTTCGGGGCCCCACTCGTCGATCAGCCTCTCATGCGAAACGTGCTGGCGGACTTGACCATCGAGTCCGAAGCCGCCACCGCCGCCATGATCCGCCTGGCGCAGGCCACCGACGGTTCGGCCCGCGGCGACGAGCAGGAGAGCGCACTGCGCCGAATCGCGTTGGCCGTCACCAAGTACTGGGTCTGCAAACGAGCACCGGCACACGCCGCCGAAGCACTCGAATGTCTCGGTGGCAACGGCTATGTCGAGGAATCGGGGATGCCTCGGTTGTTCCGCGAATCGCCGCTGATGTCGATCTGGGAAGGTTCCGGGAATGTCGCCGCACTCGATTCCCTCCGCGCACTGGCCCGCCAACCCGACAGCGTCGAGGCGTACTTCGGTGAGATCGGCCAGGCGTCGGGCGTGGATTCTCGCCTCGACGACGCCATCGCCCGCGTCGGCAAGGAACTCTCCGACACCTCCGACATGGAATACCGGGCCAGGCGAGTCGTCGAACTGATGGCCCTGACCTTCCAAGGCGCGCAACTGGTGATGCACGGGGATGCCGCTGTTGCCGACGCCTTCTGTGCCAGTCGACTCGACCGAGACTGGGGCATCGCCTTCGGCACCCTGCCGACAGGAGTCGATACGGCGGCGGTGTTGACGCGGGTGTGATGCGGGGGATCGGCTCTGGGGGGATCGGCTCCCCACATTCGGAAATGTGACGCTGATCGGAGTCGGTTATCCGAAACTGGGGAGCTGATTGGGCACCAGCCGCTGGTCTCCGAACCACCCGGCCGGCGTAGGAAGGCCTGCCGCGCGGGCGAATGCCTGCTCGAAGCGGCGAAGTAGTGTTCGAGGATCGTCCAGGTCCCGCCAATTCCACCGCACGATCACCCACCCCAACTCGCGGAGCCGGTCCTCTCGATACTTTTCGTCGAGCAGTACCCGCTTGGAGTCGTACTTCGATTCGCCGTCGAACTCACCGATCACTTTGAACTCCCAGAACAGAAAGTCGACCCGTCCGACGAAGCGGCCCGCACCGTCGTACACCCATTGATTGAGCAGCGGAGTCGGCAGGGGGAGGGTCTCGAAGAGCACCCGACTTCGAGATTCGCCTACGCTCTCGCTGCGCCCGCTCATCAGTGACACCGCTCGTCGGGCGGCGGAGATACCGGTGCGGAACCGTGCCGACTCCACCGCCGTCGACAGTGCGTCGGAATCGGTGTGGCCGGACCTCAGCGCGCTGTCGCCTACACACACGGACCGCTCGACGGTCGTGGTGCGCGCGATGTCGACGACGGTGCGGGCTGCCGTGGTGACCGGAAAGCCGTTGACAGTCGTCCGCTCGGTTGGTTCCAGCGTGGTGCCGTGGAGAATTCGGAGCGGGCGACGCTTGCTGGCGTAGTCGAGTCCGTGCGTCATGTGCACCCTGTCCAGCGGTAGCTGCCAGATGTCGAAGCCCCATGCGATGCCCGCCGAGACGTGGCTGAGCACGTGGTCCGCGGGCGCGGATGTCAGATAAGACCGCGCCAGCAAGGAATGTCTTTCGGTCGGACTCGCTGATTGCAGAACCGCATGCGGCACGTAGAACCCCGGTCGCAGAACCGACAGTTCACCAGTGCGGCGCAGTCGCCGTAGGTCGTCGTCGGTCAAGCCGAATGTGAGCGCATCGGCTCAGGTGAACAGATCCGTCTGGGGTAAGTCCATGACTGCTTGGACGCGCCGGGCGTCGAAACGGATCCATCAGCAACGGAAAAGCTCCCCACTTTTGGATAT
>NZ_BAOX01000333.1:0-5011 GCF_000813105.1 Rhodococcus sp. BS-15
CCCGCCGATCTGGCAGGTCGATGCTCGAACTCGACGCTGTGGTCGACGCTGTGCGCGCGCTCGACGCGGCCCACGACCTCGTGCTGGTCGAAGGTGCTGGCGGAGTCGCGGTGCGTCTGGGCGCAGAAGGGTTCACCGTGCTCGACATCGCCGGGGCCGTGTCTGCGCCGATCGTGATAGTGGCCGGTGCGGAGCTGGGAACGCTCAACCACAGCGTCCTGACCATTGCGGCAGCGCGTGCGGCCGGCGTCGAATGCGCAGGTCTGGTGATCGGGTCGTGGCCCGCCGCACCGAGCCTGGCCGCGCGGGTCAACCGCGACGAGTTGCCACTCGTGACGCGGATCGGGCTGACCGCGTGCATCCCGGAAGGAGCGGGCCTGCTCGAATCACGTGACTTCGAAGCCCTGGCCGTCGGTGCCTTCGGTGAGTTTGTCGACTCTTCACTCGGGTACCCGGCATAGATCTACTGCCGGTCCGGCAGTAGAGAACATGGGAGTCCGCCAATGAGCACCACCGTATGGATCATCGTTGCAGTAGTCGTCGTACTCGTGGTCGTTGCCCTCGCCGTCGTCGTGGCGCGTAAGGGCAAGGAACGCAAGAGGCTGGAAGCGAACGAGATTCGCGAAAAGGCGGCCGACGAGGCCGCAATCGTCGAAGAGCGCGAACTGCTGGCCAGGGAGAGCGAGGCCAAGGCGCGCCGGGCCCAGGCCGAAGCAGATGTCAAAGCGGCCGAGGCCGACAAGCTTGCGCAGCAGGCTCAGTCGCACCAGGGTGTTGCGGCGCAGTCGCGCGACGAGCTGGACGCCGAATTCGCCCGGGCGAACGAACTCGATCCGGACGTCGATCATCGATCGGGTGCCAAGGCCGCACACACGGACAACAACGGCCGGCTCGACGATCACGAGCAGGCGCACCACAGCGGGGCAGACATCGACGAGACCTACCCGGGCCAGCACAACTCCGGGACACGAAACGCCGCTGCTCATGATGCCGCCGCGCACACGAGCACCGACCCGCGTAGCACCGGGGAAAAGGTTCGCGACACCGTCGACCCACGCAGGGACAACGGACACCACCGCACGAACTGACAACGAGAAGCTGCTGCCGGCGGCCCGGCTCCAGCAGAACTAGTCGGTCGAATTGTGCGGTAGCTCCAGTTCGACGACCTCGTGCTCGCCGAGGTCCGGTCGCTCGTTGGTGATCTTCGCTTTGGCGTAGGCCAACAGGTTCGACACCTTCGACCCGGGGGTGGACCAGTACTCGGCTCCCTCGGCGGCCACGTGGATCAAGGCGACCTCGCGCGAATCGGGGTTCTTCTCGAACCACGCGGCCGCCCGGGTGTTCCACAGTTCCTCGGCCTTGGTGGTGTTCTCGACCACCGCGGCCGTACCGGACAGCGACACCCAGCCCTCACCGGACTGGAACGAGACGTTGACCGTCGGGTTCGCGGCGATGTCGCGCACCTTGCGGGAGTCCTGGGCGGCGAAGAACCACAGGTCGCCGTCGAACTCGGCTTCCTGCAGCGCCATCGGGCGCGAGATGAGGTGGCCGTCTCGGCCGACTGTGGTGAACATGCAGAGCCCGGCTTCGGACATCAGTTCGGCGACCTTGGTGACGCCGTCCCCGGCACTGTCGGTGTTCGTTCTATCGGTGTTCGTCATCGAAACCAACTACCCGGTGTGTAGCTCGCTCAACCGTTGAGGTGACAAAACGGACACGGGTACCGGGAGGCTGCGCATGGGAAAGAACCTCGACAAGAACAATCAGCCGGACCTGCGCGTGAGCAACGACGAACGTGAGGCCGTCGTGACCACACTCGGCCTGGCGATGAGCGAGGGCCGCTTGACGTTGGTCGAGTACGAACAAAGGCTCGACGCGGTGTGGGCGTCGACGACTCGCGGTGACTTGGCCGAGGTCGTGCGCGACTTGCCGGCCCCCGATGAATCGACGGCAACGGATGTCGATCGTACGACGAGCGAGTGGCGTGAGTATCTGGACGAGTGGCGCTGGTGGTTCGGTGGTGCCATCGTCATGAACGGAATCTGGGCCGTTCAATGGATCTCCGACGGCGAGCCGACCTCCTACTGGCCTCTGTGGCCCCTCGGTATCTGGGGCGTCATCCTCGTCGCGATGGTGTTCATGCCCGAGGACAAGAAAACCGACGACGACTGAGGCCGGCGTCGACCGCATTATTACGCCCTGTAGTTGGTGATTTCGCCGAACCTGGGACACTGGAAGACGTGACTGTTTCCCCCGGCAACGACGCCCCCGTATCGGCCCAACTCTTCGCCCGCGCGAGCGCGGTCATTCCCGGCGGCGTCAATTCGCCGGTACGTGCATTCGCGTCGGTCGGCGGAACGCCCCGCTTCATCACGCAGGCCAGCGGATACACGATGACCGACGCCGACGGAAAGTCGTACGTCGACCTCATCTCGTCCTGGGGCCCGATGATCCACGGACACGCCCACCCGGCCATCGTCGAGGCCGTCCAGAAGGCAGCCTCGACCGGGCTGTCGTTCGGTGCACCCACGCTCCGCGAAATCGAACTCGCCGAGGAAATCGTGCGTCGCGTCGGCCCCGTCGACCAGGTTCGTCTTGTGAATTCGGGCACAGAGGCCACCATGAGCGCGGTGCGCCTGGCCCGCGGCTTCACCGGCCGCACCAAGATCGTCAAGTTCTCCGGCTGCTACCACGGCCACGTCGACGCCCTACTGGCCGACGCGGGCTCCGGGCTCGCCACGCTCGGACTGCCGACCTCTCCCGGCGTCACCGGCGCACAGGCGTCGGACACCATCGTCGTTCCCTACAACGACCTCGCCGCCGTCACCGCGGCCTTCGAGGCCAACCCGGGTCGGATCGCGTGCATCATCACCGAGGCAGCCGCAGGCAACATGGGAGCGATTCCACCGGTCACCGGCTTCAACGAGGGACTGCGCCGCCTCGCGACCGAGCACGGCGCACTGCTGATCATGGACGAGGTGATGACCGGATTCCGTGTCAGTGCCTCCGGTTGGTACGGCATCGACGGAATCGCAGGAGACCTCTACACCTTCGGCAAGGTCATGTCCGGCGGATTGCCGGCCGCCGCATTCGGCGGTCGAGCGGACGTGATGGCCTACCTCGCGCCCGCCGGACCGGTGTACCAGGCGGGGACGCTCAGCGGTAACCCCGTCGCCGTCGCTGCCGGACTGACGAGCCTGCAACTGGCCGACGCAGCCGTCTACGAGAAGCTGCAGACCAACTCACAGCGACTCGGAACACTGCTCGGCGAAGCCCTCACCGCCGAAGGCGTCACCCATCACGTGCAGTTCGCGGGCACTATGGTGAGTGTGTTCTTCGCCGATGGACCCGTCACCGACTACGCGCAGGCCAAGGCCGCGCAGACGTGGCGATACCCGGCGTTCTTCCACGCCTTCCTCTCTCGCGGCGTGTACCCGCCGCCGAGCGCATTCGAGGCCTGGTTCGTCTCCGCTGCCCTCGACGACCGAGCCTTCGAGATCATCGCCGACGCCGCCCCCGCCGCCGCGAAGGCTGCGGCAGCTGCTGCAGCACCACTGTGACGTCTACACAGAAGTGATCACCACCCGACTAGCGAGAAACAGGACCCCGACGTGACCGAGGCCCCCGCAACACATCCGCACTCGACGACGCGCACGATCGTGCACGTCCTCCGGCACGGCGAGGTGCACAACCCCAAGGGCATCCTCTACGGGCGGTTGCCGGGCTTCAAGCTGTCGGTGACCGGCCAGTCGCAGGCCAGGTCCGTCGCGGACGCGCTCGCCGGCCACGACATCACCCACGTCGTGGCATCGCCGTTGTTGCGTGCGCAGGAGACCGCCGCGCCGATCGCAGCGGCCCACGGCCTGACGATCGCCGAGGACGAGAACCTCATCGAAGCAGGCAACGAGTTCGAGGGACTGCGCGTGGCCGTCGGCGACGGTGCCCTGCGCCGACCCCGGCACTGGTGGAAGCTGCGCGACCCGTTCACCCCCTCCTGGGGCGAGCCGTACCTGCAGATCGCACACCGCATGCTCGCCGCCGTCAACGCGGCCCGCGTCGAAGCCGTCGGGCACGAGGCCGTCTGCGTCAGCCACCAGCTCCCGGTGTGGACACTGCGCCGATTCCTGCAGGGCGACCGGCTCTGGCACGACCCGCGCAATCGTCAATGCGGACTCGCGTCGCTGACCTCGCTCGTCTACGAGGGGGATCAGCTCGTGGACCTCGTCTACTCCGAGCCCGCAGGAGCATCCGATCCGAGGATCTCCGGTGCGTAGATTCTTCTTCGCCGTCTGTGCAGCGTCTACGATCGCTCTTGTCGCAGGCTGCTCGACCGGCACCGACGCAGTGGCGCAGGGTGGCACCTTTCAGTTCGTCTCACCCGGCGGCAAGACCGACATCTTCTACGAGCCCAGCGAGCGCGGCACCATCGGCGAACTGTCCGGGCCGGATCTGATGACCGAGGGCAAGACGACCTCGTTGTCGGACTACGACGGTGACGTCGTCGTACTCAACGTCTGGGGTCAGTGGTGCGGTCCGTGCCGCGGTGAGGCCGACGACCTGGAAGACGTCTACGAGGCCACCAAGTCCCTCGGCGTCGAGTTCCTCGGCATCAACGTGCGCGACGAGTCGCAGACCGCCGCACAGGACTTCGTCGTCAGCAACAACGTGAGCTACGCCTCGATCTACGACCCACCGATGCGCACCCTGAACGCGCTCGGCGGCGTCCCCACCTCCGTCATTCCGACGACCGTCGTGCTCGACAGGCAGCATCGCGTCGCGGCAGTGTTCTTGCGTGAGCTGCTCGCCGAGGACCTGCAGCCCGTCGTCGAACGCGTGGCAGCCGAGGAGCCAGTGCAGCAGTGACAGCGACTTTGGGAGACACGACCTACTTGGCCGGGATCGGCGCGAGTTTCCAGGAGGCCGCGGCCTCCGGGCCACTGATCCTGGCCCTCGGAGCCTGCGTGCTGGCCGGGCTCGTCTCCTTCGCGTCTCCGTGCGTGGTGCCCCTGGT
>NZ_BAOX01000332.1:0-5018 GCF_000813105.1 Rhodococcus sp. BS-15
CTCGCCAACCGCGTTGCCGGTCCCACCACCGCCGCATCGGCCTTGGTGTTGGCCATCGGCGCAGTGGCCGCACTCGCATTGAGCGGCATCGCCGCCGTCGTCGGCGTCGTCGTAGCCTCGTGGCCGCCCTGTTCATCGCCGCAGCCGGCGGATCCATCGGGGCACGCGCAGCAGCGGCCGTCCCGCCACCCGCCGAGGCGGACGGATGCGGAAGCTCCTGCATCTCGTGCAGCCTCAAGGACGCCTGCCAGCCGAGCTGAGCAGATGAAGGCGAAGGCACTACGCACGTTCGACCCGGCCGGGGTCGTCTTCGGCGTCGTCGTCCCCCTTGTCGTAGCCGCACTCGGACTCGTCCTGGCGTACCTGTGGCAAGGCCGTCTGCCGGAGCAGGTCGCCACGCACTTCAGCGGCACCGAACCGGACGACTTCTCCAACCCGCTCTCCAACGCCTGGACCCTCGCGATCGTGATCGTGCTGGTGGGCGGCGGGTGCAGCGCCGTCGCATCATTGGCCCGGGTGCTGCTGATCATGCGTCGCACGATGTTGATCATCGGGCTGACCGTCGTCGGGACGATCGGTGTTCTGCAGATCGCCACCCTGGTTCGCGAACTGGACATGGCGACCGAGCAAAGCGTCACCGTCCCTGGTTGGGCCATGGCGGTGGGGACCGTCGTCGGCTTCGCGGCCGGGTTGTTCGGCGCATCGAGGCTGCGCGATCACCGCGAACGCGTTCTCGCCACGTCGCCGCCGCACTCCGATCTGCCACGGTGCAGTCCCGAATTGCCCCTGGTGGTCCACGTCGGTGCCAGTCGCATCGCCGGCATCACCGTCGTGGCAGTGTCCCTGGCCGGGGCCGCTCTGACGTGCTACCTGTCCAGCTCACTGTGCCGATCTTCCTGTTCGCCCCCCTGACGATTCTGATTCTGTCGCTGCTGCGCTTCACCGTGCACATCGACAGCGACGGTCTGTTCGTCTCGAGCCTCGGCATGGCGGCCTTCGACTACGACATCGACGAGATCACCGGCGCATCGGTCAGAGCGGTCGACCCCTCGAAGGAGTTCGGCGGTTGGGGCCTGCGGGCCAAGGGACGCGGCAATTACGCCGTCGCCACCGACGCCGGTCCCGCGGCCTTCGTCACGTTCGCCAACGGGGACAGGCTCACCATCGGTTCCGCCAAGGCCGACACAATTGCTGGCACCCTGAACACCTTGACCGCCCGCACTCGCAGCGCCACGGTGGATTGAGTTGGCCGAGTGAAGTTGTTCCGGGATACCGTGCTGGATCCCTTCCTGCTGGGCATCTTCGCGGTCGCCGCGCTGGCGAGCCTCTTCCCGGCCACCGGTACAGCGGAGGACGTACTGGGCTGGCTCACGCGCATCGCCATCGCACTGCTGTTCCTCATCTACGGCGCGCGCCTCTCGCCGCGCGACGCCTGGAACGGCATCAAGCACTGGCGGCTGCACTCGGTGATTCTGGCGTGCACATATCTGCTGTTCCCGGCGCTCGGGCTTGCCCTGCGGATCCTCGTCCCCGGGGTGATCAGTGACGACCTCTACACCGGAATACTGTTCCTCTGCCTGGTCCCCTCGACCGTGCAGTCCTCGATCGCCTTCACCTCCATCGCCCGCGGCAACGTCGCCGGTGCCGTGGTGAGTGCCTCGTTCTCCAATATCATCGGCGTGTTCGTCACCCCACTGCTCGTGATCGCCCTGATGACCACCACCGGTTCGGCGACCATCGACCCCAGCTCGATCCTCGACATCGTGGTCCAACTGTTGCTCCCGTTCGCCGTCGGTCAGCTGATCCGGCCCTGGGTGACAGGCTGGCTCACCCGACACAGCGCGCCGACGAAGCTCGTCGACCGGGGTTCGATCCTGCTGGTCGTCTTCGCCGCCTTCAGCGAATCGATGAACCAGAACGTGTGGTCGTCGGTGGCGGTGTGGCGCATCGGCGTCGTCGTCGCAGTGAGCGCTGCGCTGCTCGCCCTGGTGCTGACGATCACCTGGTACGGAGGCAAATGGCTGGCTTCGCCTTCGAGGATCGGGTGGTGCTGCTGTTCTGCGGCTCCAAGAAGAGCCTGGCCAGCGGGCTGCCGATGGCAGCGGTGCTGTTCGTCGGCCAACCCGTCGGACTGATCGTGCTGCCGCTGTTGATCTTCCACCAGATTCAGCTGATGGTGTGCACCGTGATCGCTCAGCATTTCGCGCGACGACCGGAATCGGAACAGAGCCCGGTGGGCAGCGTCGCGGACTAGATTGGGTGTCACTCGAGCCGATCACGGGAGAAGACGATGACCAGGAAAATCCACGCCGACGGTATCGTCTCTGCGGCCTACACCGGCCGGTTCGCCACCAATCCCGTACCCGCACTGAGACTTCCCGAGGAGCAGCTCGATCCCGACGCCGCCTACCGCTACATCCACGACGAACTGATGCTCGACGGCAGCTCGCGCCTGAATCTGGCGACGTTCGTCACCACGTGGATGGATCCACAGGCCGAGAAGCTCATGGCGGAGACGTTCGACAAGAACATGATCGACAAGGACGAGTATCCGTCCACCGCCGCCATCGAGGAACGCTGCGTCAACATCGTCGCCGATCTGTTCCACGCGCCCGGACTCGACCGGGAGGACCCGTCGTCGGCCACGGGCGTGTCGACCATAGGATCCAGTGAAGCCGTCATGCTGGCCGGATTGGCACTCAAATGGCGCTGGCGGGCCAGGGGAACGGGTACCGGCACTCCGAACCTGGTGCTGGGCAGCAACGTTCAGGTGGTGTGGGAGAAGTTCTGCCGCTACTTCGACGTGGAGCCCAAGTACCTGCCCGTCGAACGCGGCCGCTACGTCATCACCCCGGAACAGGTTCGGGATGCAGTGGACGAGAACACCATCGGCGTCGTAGCGATCCTCGGCACCACGTTCACCGGAGAACTCGAACCGGTGCAGGAGATCTGCGCCGTGCTGGACGAGATCGCCGGTGGTGGCGGGCCCGACGTACCGGTACATGTCGACGCGGCCAGTGGCGGATTCGTCGTACCGTTCCTGTACCCGGAACTCGAATGGGACTTCCGGCTGCCTCGCGTCAAGTCCATCAACGCCAGCGGCCACAAGTACGGATTGACCTATCCGGGAATAGGATTCGCCGTCTGGCGAACCAAGGAAGACCTGCCCGAGGACCTCGTGTTCCGCGTCAACTACCTCGGTGGAGACATGCCCACCTTCACGTTGAACTTCTCCAGGCCGGGTAATCAGGTGATCGGGCAGTACTACAACTTCCTGCGCCTCGGCAGATCCGGCTACACCGAGATCATGAAAGCACTGCGCGACACCGCCGTTCGCGTCAGTCGGCACCTCGACAAACATCCCGACATCGAGGTGATCACCGACGGAGCGGCCATCCCGGTGCTGTCGTTCATGCTGAAAGGGGACTGCGGATTCACGGTGTTCGACGTTTCCCACGAACTACGTGCCCGCGGATGGCAGGTACCGGCATACACGATGCCCGACAACGCAACCGACGTCGCCGTACTCAGAATCGTCGTCCGAGAGGGCTTCAGCGCGGATCTTGGTCGCATGCTGTGCATCGCCATCGACGAGGTGATCGACGGACTGAAATCAGGCGGACACTCGACCGCACAGGCTTTCGCTCACTAGTGCCTGCGGCAGTGGTGCGGTTGAGTGCCCTGGGTGGCACTTAACCACGCCACTGCGAAGCACTCAGTTCCGCTCGACGTCGATCGGGTGGGATGCGAGCAACGCCAACGGCATCGGCTGCCGACGCAACACATGGGCCCACAGGTCTATCCGCGGTGGACCGATCACGTCGGATGGCAAGGCAGACATCACCATCCAGTCGTCCCGGTCGAGTTCGCCTTCCAGCTGGCCGAATGTCCAGCCCGAATATCCGGCGAAGATGCGCACACCCTCGACGAGTGGGGTGATATCGGCAGGATCGGAATCGAGATCGACCATCACCACTCGACCGTCGACGCGTCGCAGACCGGGAACTCCGTCGATCGACACGCCGGTCCGCAGCGTCGCCAGGCACAGGGCCGAATCGCGTTTGACCGGGCCACCGACGTACAGCGCCTGGGGCTTGGCTGCCAGCTCGGACCAGTTGGGCAGCACGTTCTGCACCGCTGTCTCGCTGGGACGGTTGATCACGACACCGAGACTGCCCGCGTCGTTGTGTTCGATGATGTAGATGACGGTGCGCCGAAACGTGGGCTCCACGAGTTCGATGGACGACACCAACAGACTGCCGGGACGAACATCGCGCAAGGCCGATGCCGTCTGGTCCTCGGGTTCCTCCGCATGCGCTGCCACGCTAGTCATTGTGGCACCGCGCACCCACGGATGTGGCGCAAGCGATGCGGCCAGTCCTGGTTACCTACTCGAGCTCAGCGATCTTCGTCAACAATCCCAACTGGTACTCGAACAAGTCGTCCCTGCTGGCGAACGTCGTAGCCCCGTATTGATCGAACACATCGAAGCTGATGGCCCCGAACAGTGACGCCCACACCATGACTCCCAGTGCGATCAGCCCGTCGGGCAGGTCCATCCCCATCTCCGCACGGATGTCCTCGAAGCTTCCGTGCAGTGACGCCAACTCGGGCGGCTCGGCGTCGACATCCGGTCGACGGGTCTGCCACGCCGAGTAGAGGACGGCCACCAGCGTGGTGATCACCCGGGTGCCCGGACCGGTGGTCTGCTCCGCGGGGGCGTGATAGCCGGGCACCGGACTGCCGAACAGCAACGCGTAGCGCGCGGGCTCCCGCAATCCCCACTGCCGCACTGTCCGGCCGAGCGCGAGGAACTTCTCCCTGGGTCCGTCGGCCGCGTCCACCGCTGCGTCGACGGTGTCCCCGAGCTCGGTGTATCCGTCGACGACCAGCAGCGTCAGCAGTTCGTCGCGGCTGGCGACGTAGCGGTAGACGGCGGAGGACACGACCCCCGAGGTCTCGCGCGACAGCGCGCAACGACAGGGCGGCCGCGCCGTCGGCGGCCAGGTGTTCGCGTC
>NZ_BAOX01000331.1:0-5106 GCF_000813105.1 Rhodococcus sp. BS-15
GCCCGCGACCTCCGGGCTGACTCCGCAGCAATTTCTCGACCGGGCGGACGCGGCGCGCCGGCTGGCCGACGTTCACCGACACCGTCGGTTCCGACGGGGGTCACGAGTGCGTGGCTGGATGCGGACGGACGCCCTGTCGTCACGGTGGCGGACGGACCGTCCCACGCCGACGTGGCCGACGCCGCGTCGGCCAGCGGTTTCGGGATCGATGCCGCGCCCATCGAGATCCCGCCGGCAGTGTTCGACGCCGTCCAGCCGCTGGTGGACCTTCTCCCGTTCGATCTGTCACCGACCGCAGGCCCGATTCGCGCGAGTTCGTATCTGGGCGGCGACAGCTTTCTCGCGGGTACACCGGCCGGCCTCGGTCAGCGCTGCTCACTCGGGTTCAATGCCGTCGACCCGACGCACGGATCGGTCAACATCACTGCGGGCCACTGCAATCCGAGTACCACCGATACCGGTTCAGCGGCAGTGACGGGCGCGTACCCGATGTTCGGCAGTCTCGTGGGCTCGAAATTCGGAACCTTCTACCGAACCAGCCAGTCGCGCAACGATTACGCCTTGATCGACATCGACGATGCCAACGTCGCCGAATTCGAGAGCAACGCCGTCCGAGTCCCCGGAGCAGCCCCACTGCACGTCACCGGGACAGTGGATCCGATCGTGGGCGCTCCGGTCTGCAAATCCGGATCCCGAACCGGATTCAGTTGCGGCACCATTCTTTCCACGGACCAACACGTCGTGCTGGGCGACAATGTCCCGGACCGTAGATTCTCCACCTCCATCTGCGCGCTGCGCGGCGACAGCGGCGGCCCCGTCGTCAGCGGCACCCTCGCCGTCGGGATCGCCAGTGCATCGAACGTGGGCGATCAGCCTCCTGCGAGGTCGCGACCGTCGTCAGCATGCTGCAGGGTCAGCGGCCCGAGCTGTTCGCCACCCCCATCAACGACGTACTCGCCGAGAACCCCGGTCTGACCATCCGTACGTCGTAGGCGTCCACTCGGACAAATACACCCACGCTCCGTATGATCCGACGAGTCCATCGCTGCGAGGCGCATTGTCGCGTCCTGCGTTTTCCGATCCAGTACCGAGGCGGACCTCCACATGATCGAAATACTCTCTCTCGGCTTCTCGATACTCAGCGACGGGTACACGATCGTCACCGAGGGCATCAAGCTCGCCACCATTCACGGAGCCTGAAGGTTTCGAAAGAAGCGTGGCCCGCACTCTCGTCGAGAGTGCGGGCCCCGCTTGGTGCAGAAGCTGAAGGCTAGTTGGCGTACACCGTGGTGCCGGGTGCCGCGTTCAGCGTGTTGATCAAGTCGATGCCCGCAACAACGAGAGTGGGTCCGCCTGCCGTGATGGTTCCGGCAAGCGCTCCGATCGGTGCACCGACGAGGGCACCACCGATGCAGGTGAGTACGGCGACCGGAATTCCGACGACCGTCAGCGCGGGCGGCGTTCCACCGATGATGCAACCGACGCCAGCGCCGATGATGGTGCCGGTCACGCTCCCGACAGCAGATGCGATAGCGAGCTGAGATGAGAAGTTCTGCTGCGCCTTGAGGTTCTCCTCGGGCGAGGCGACGGTACTCACCGCAGGCAAGTCACTGGAACGCAGCGAAGCCTGGCTGAGATCGAGGTTCGGAACCAAACGCAGGGTCTTGCCGTTGTCGTCGATGTTCTGCTCGTACGGGAAGTTGAGTCCGCCGAGGTTGAACGACAGGGGAAGCGTCACGAGGGTGTTGTCGGCGGCGTCGAGGACGTCGACCGTCTTGCCGTCGTCGGCGACCTTGAAGACACCTGCGTCGATGGTGGTGACGATCGTGCGATCTTCGAGATCGACGGTGTAGTTGGTGTCACCGGGGGCCGTCTCATCGGCGGGCTGGGCATACGCGGTTCCGCTGGCCAGGCCCATCGCGACTGCGACGAGGGCCGACGTGACGACCAGTTTGCTGAGTTTCATGTGGAGTTCAGTTCCGTTTCTGTGCATTGAGTGCTTGGCAGTACCGCTAGGCAACCGTCAAACGCAAAGTCACCCCGATGACGCGTCTGCGACTTGTGGTGCGCTCCGGAATTGTAGCGTACGAATCGGACCGGTCGTTGTCCTTTTGCAACCGGTCTGCCGCCTGTCAGTTACCCACTGTCACAAACATTTTGGATATTCGCAGCACAGCGGCTCGAGTCACGTCATGCTGGGGTCGGAGATGTCGATCGTTCGAACGATCGAGGAACACCGGGCGCGTGATCCCACCGGCCACAGGTGGATCTTGCGCGACATACGGCCGCGCGCAGGGAGTAGGTAAGGACTGCCTTCTCGACAACACCTCGACGGCCTACGCATACGGTGATCTGCGAGACAACCTACTGACGAGTTAAGCCCGCCCGTCGGACGGCCTCATTTCAGCACCCACCAGCATCGCTTCGCCCAGCGATGCTAAGTTACCCGTCAGTACGACGAAGTTGCTACCGGCGAGTAACTTAGACCGTAGTCCAGCTCGACGGGCTGAACCCGCGGTAGCCCTCCAGCTGCCACCTGAACGAAAGGCCGCGACATGAATGCCGTGACGCTCTCATTCGGCTTCGTAGGTGCCGTGATCAGCATCTACTGCTGGTACATCTTTGTTCGCGGTGCCCTGAGGATGGTCGGAATCGTTCGGCTGGGTCAGCCCGCCCCCGATCGCTGGCGGCCGATCGTGCCCCGCTTCAAACAGATGGTGATCGAGTTCGTCGCTCACACCAAGATGGTCAAGTTTCGGACCGTCGGCTGGGCGCACTGGCTGGTGATGTTCGGCTTCTTGGGCGGCGCGGTCGTGGCCATGGAAGCGAACATCCAAACGTTCAACCCCGAGGGCCACTGGCCTGTCTTCGGCGACTGGGCCGTCTATCACCTGATGGACGAGGTTCTCGGCCTCGGAACTGTGATCGGGATCGTCGTCCTGATTGTGATCCGGCAGCTCAACCACCCTCGCAATCCTGATAGCCAGTCACGCTTCGCCGGCTCCAACTTCAAGGCCGCATACTTCGTCGAAGCCATCGTGCTCATCGAGGGTCTTGGCATGATCCTCGTCAAGGCCGGCAAGATCGCAACCTACGGACATGCGAACCCGTACACCGACTTCTTCACCATGCAGGTCGCCAAGCTATTGCCAGCGAGCCCCGAGATGGTGTCGGCGTTTGCGTTCGTCAAACTGATGTCGGCGATGGTGTGGCTGTATGTGGTCGGAAGCAGGATCAACTGGGGTGTCGCGTGGCACCGCTTCACCGCGTTCCCCAACATCTACTTCAAGCGCATGGATGACGGCACCGTCGCTCTCGGCCCGGCCAAGCCGATGATGTCCGGCGGCAAGGTCCTCGAGATGGAAGAGGCCGACCCCGACGTCGACGCGTTCGGCGCAGGCAAGATCGAAGACTTCAGCTGGAAGGGCTGGCTCGACTTCACCACCTGCACCGAGTGCGGCCGCTGCCAGTCGCAGTGCCCCGCCTGGAACACCGGCAAGCCCCTCTCCCCCAAGCTGCTGATCATGTCGCTGCGTGACCACAGCCACGCCAAGGCCCCGTACCTGCTGGCCGGCGGCAAGAAGGACATGGCAGGCGACGAGGTCGGACTCGTCGACGCCGAAGGCAACGTCGACCAGAAGGCGCTCGACGCCATCCCGCAGAACGCTCGTGACGAGGCCGATCGCAAGCTCGTCGCCGACGCCATCGAGGGCGGCATCATCGATCCCGAGGTGCTGTGGAGCTGCACCACCTGCGGTGCCTGCGTCGAGCAGTGCCCGGTTGACATCGAGCACGTCGACCACATCATCGACATGCGCCGCTACCAGGTGCTCATCGAATCGGAGTTCCCGTCCGAGCTCGCAGGTCTGTTCAAGAACCTCGAGAACAAGGGCAACCCGTGGGGTCAGAACTCCAAGGACCGTCTCAACTGGATCAACGAGATGGACTTCGACATCCCGGTCTTCGGCCAGGACGCCGATTCGTTCCAGGACTACGAGTACCTCTTCTGGGTCGGCTGCGCCGGTGCCTACGAGGACCGCGCGAAGAAGACCACCAAAGCCGTCGCCGAGCTGCTCGCCACCGCAGGCGTGAAGTTCATGGTGCTCGGCGCGGACGAGACCTGCACCGGCGACTCCGCTCGCCGCGCAGGCAACGAGTTCCTGTTCCAGCAGCTCGCCATGCAGAACATCGAGACGCTGAACAACGTCTTCGAGGGTGTCGAGCAGAACAAGCGCAAGATCGTCGTCACCTGCGCCCACTGCTTCAACGCACTCGGCAACGAGTACCCGCAGGTCGGCGGTGACTACGAGGTGGTCCACCACACGCAGCTGCTCAACCGCCTCGTGCGGCAGAAGAAGCTGATCCCGGTGGCCTCGGTCAGCCAGGACATCACCTACCACGACCCGTGCTACCTGGGCCGTCACAACAAGGTGTACGACGCCCCGCGTGAGCTCATGGCCGCGTCGGGCTCCAATCTCAAGGAGATGCCGCGCCACGGTGAGCGGTCCATGTGCTGTGGTGCCGGTGGCGCACGCATGTGGATGGAAGAGAACATCGGCAAGCGCATCAACATCGACCGGGTCGACGAGGCACTGGCGACCAACCCGAAGAAGATCGCCACGGGTTGCCCGTTCTGCCGAGTGATGCTCACCGACGGTGTCACCGCACGTCAGGAAGGCGGCGCACACGAGGGCGTCGAGGTCGTCGACGTCGCGCAGCTGATGCTCGAGTCGATCACCCGCGTCGAGTCCTCGGTGCTGGCCGAGAACATCAAGGTCATCCCCCGCGAGCGCACTCCCGAGGAGAAGCTGGCGACCGAGAACGCCGCCGAGGTCGAAGAGGCCGAACGCATCGCACCCGTCGAGGAGCCGGCCGAGGCGAAGTCCGCTCCGGCAGCTCCGGCTCCCAAGGCCGGCGGCGGACTGAAGATGAAGGGTCTGGCCAAGGCTCCGGGAGCCAAGGCACCCGGTTCCGCTGCACCGGCCGACAGTGCCGACAGTGCCGACGCTGAACCCGCCGCCAAGCCCAAGGGCCTCGGCATGGCCGGGGGCAAGGCACCCGGCGGCAAGGGCCTGCAGATGAAGGGGCAAGGCACCCGGCGCGAAG
>NZ_BAOX01000330.1:0-5230 GCF_000813105.1 Rhodococcus sp. BS-15
CGACGAGCGAGAGAACGTGCACGCCGCTGCGCGCCGGGCGCGCACCGCATCACGCGCGCTCGCACTGCTGACAACTGCGGAGAAGGACGCCGTGCTGCATGCCGCGGCCGACGCGGTCGTTGCTGCGGCGGAGTCGGTACTCGCCGCGAATGCAGTCGACATCGAGAACGCGCGAGCGGCCGGTATTGACGAGGGGCTGCTGGACCGGCTACGGCTGACCGCGTCGCGCATCGACGGCATCGCGGCGGGGCTGCGACAGGTGGCCGGGTTACCCGATCCGATCGGCGAGATCATCCGCGGTTCGACGCTGCCCAACGGGCTCGAGATTCGGCAACTGCGGGTTCCGCTCGGCGTGGTGGGCATGGTCTACGAGGCTCGGCCCAACGTCACCGTCGACGCGTTCGGCCTCGCCTTCAAGTCCGGTAACGCGGTGCTGCTCCGCGGCTCGTCGTCTGCGGCGCAGTCCAACGCGGCCTTGGTCGAGGCGCTGCAGGGAGCGTTGCGCGGTCACGGTCTGCCCGAGGCGGCGGTGCAACTTCTGGGAAGTGCCGACCGTGCCACGGTCACCCACCTCATTCAGGCGCGCGGTCTGGTGGACGTGGTGATCCCGCGCGGTGGAGCCGGACTGATCGCTGCGGTCGTGCGCGATGCCACGGTCCCGACCATCGAGACCGGCGTCGGAAACTGCCACGTGTACATCCATGCCTCCGCCGATCCGGACACGGCCGAGAAGATCGTGCTCAACGCCAAGACCCGTCGAGTCAGCGTTTGCAACGCCGCCGAGACCGTATTGGTGGACGCTGCGATCGCCGAGACCATGGTTCCGCGGTTGCTCCAGGCTTTCCAGATGCACAGCGTCACCGTGCACGGGGACCTGCCCGGGCTCGTGCCCGCCCACGACGAGGACTGGTCGCAGGAGTACCTCTCCCTCGACATCGCGCTGAAGGTCGTCGGCGGTATCGACGAGGCAATCGAGCACATCGACCGATACGGCACCGGCCACACCGAGGCGATCGTCGCCGCCGACATCGGTGCCGCGCGCGAGTTCACCCAGCGGGTCGACGCCTCCGCGGTGATGGTCAACGCTTCCACGGCGTTCACCGACGGAGAGCAGTTCGGCTTCGGAGCCGAGATCGGCATCTCGACTCAGAAACTGCACGCGCGTGGACCCATGGGATTGCCCGAATTGACCTCGACCAAGTGGACCGTGTGGGGCGACGGACACGTCCGAGACTGACACCCTTCGCAGAACCGGCCAGACCCGATCATCAGGAGCTGTGACATGGATCGTGCCCTACCGACGACACCCCCGCTGTTCGCCAGCGTGGACGACGTCCAGAGGCGCCTGGCCGAGACGGGCTATCTGGCCGACAAGGCCACCGCCACCTCGGTGTTTCTCGCCGATCGCCTCGGCAAGCCGCTGCTGATCGAAGGTCCGGCTGGAGTGGGCAAGACCGAGCTGGCCCGTGCCGTCGCGCAGACGACCGGGGCCGAACTGGTGCGGCTGCAGTGCTACGAGGGTGTCGACGAGGCCCGCGCGTTGTACGAGTGGAACCACGCCAAGCAGATCCTGCGCATCCAGTCCGGTACCGCTGCCGATTGGGATTCGACCAAGCTGGATGTCTTCTCCGAGGAGTTCCTGCTGGCGCGGCCGCTGCTGCAGGCGATTCGCCGAACCGATCCAACGGTGCTGCTCATCGACGAGACCGACAAGGCCGACGTCGAGATCGAAGGACTGCTGCTCGAGGTACTCAGCGACTTCGCGATCACCATTCCCGAACTCGGCACGATCGTGGCCGAGCGGACGCCGTTCGTGGTGCTCACCTCCAACGCCACCCGTGAACTGTCCGAGGCCCTCAAGCGTCGCTGCCTGTTCTTGCACCTCGATTTTCCCGACGCCGACCTCGAGCGTCGGATTCTCGCCAGCAGGGTTCCCGAACTGCCCGAGGCCATCGCCGAGCAGATGATCAAGACCGTGCGGGTACTGCGCGCGATGCAGCTCAAGAAGTTGCCCTCGGTGGCCGAGACCATCGACTGGGGACGCACTCTGTTGGCGCTCGGGATGGACACCCTCGACGACGATGCGGTTCGCTCCACACTCGGTGTGGTGCTCAAGCATCAGTCGGACCAGGTCCGCGCGGCTGCCGAACTGCGGCTCAACTGACATGCAGGCCCCACACGGAATTCCCGGTCACCTCGTCGGGTTCGTCGACGCGTTGCGTCGGCGTGGAATTTCGGTGGGGCCGTCGGAGACGGTCGATGCCGGACGCGTCCTGTCGGTTCTCGACCTGCTCGATCGGGAGGCCGTGCGCGAGGGATTGGCCTGTGCGCTGCTGCGGCGGCCGACGCACCGGGGAGTGTTCGACGCCCTGTTCGACCTGTGGTTTCCGGTGGCGTCGGGCACCAGGGACTCGGGGCAGATCGATACCGCGTTGCCCCGCACCGACACCGGCGACATCGACATCGATGCCCTCCGCGAGCTGTTGGTGGATCTGCTCTCGGACGATTCGGCCGAGGCCGCGGAGTTGACCCAGATGCTGGCAGCGCAGATGGTCGAGGAACTCGGACAGTACAAGTCCTCCAACGGGCCCTCGTTCTCTGCTTATCAGGCCCTGCGCGACGTGGCGCCCGAAACGTTGCTGCGCAAGATTCTCGACGGATTGCTCGGGCGCAGCGACGACGCACCCGATCGCCCCACCGACGACTACGAGTCCGAGGTGGCCAAACGCACTGCAGCGCAACGTATCGCAGACCTACGCAAGATGGTCGAGAGCGAGACGAGGCGTCGGTCGGCAGAAAAGCTGGGCCGTGAGCGGGTCGCGAGCTACGGGGTGCCCAAGCTCGCGGAGGAAGTCGATTTCCTGCGCGCCTCGGACACGGAGATGGCGGCCCTGCGTCGCAACGTCACCCCTCTCGCCAGGCTGTTGGCGTCGCGACTTGCGGTGCGGCGCAGCCGAAGCAGGCACGGCTCCATCGATCTGCGTCGCACGCTGCGCAAGTCGATGTCCACCGGCGGCATCCCGATCGATCTGGTCGAGCGCAAGCCTCGGCGGGCACGCCCCGAACTGGTTGTGCTGTGCGATGTCTCGGGCTCGGTGGCAGGATTCAGTAACTTCACCCTGCTGTTGGTGCATGCACTGCGAGAGCAGTTCTCGCGCGTGCGCATCTTTGCGTTCATCGACTCCACCGACGAGGTCACGCAATTTTTCGATTCCGGTTCCGATCTGGGAGCCGCGATGAGTCGCATCATTCGCGAATCCGATCTCGTGACGTACGACGGGCACTCGGACTACGGCCATGCACTGACGACGTTCGACGAGAAGTACGCGCACGCGGTCACCAGTCGCAGTTCGGTGCTGATTCTCGGTGACGCCCGTACCAACTACCGCGAGCCGAAGCTGCCGGCGTTGGCGCACATCGTGTCGGTGGCCAAGCACGCGTACTGGCTCAATCCCGAACCGAAATCGCAGTGGGGTTCCGGCGATTCGGCTGCCAAGGTGTACGCCGACGTGATCGCGATGCACGAGTGCCGATCGGCTCAGCAGCTCGCCACCGTGGTCTCGCGTTTGCTGCCGGTGTGAGGCGTGTGACGACCAGCGGCACCTCGGACGTAGAATCGACGGTTGTGCAGCGCGAATCCGACTCCGGCGACAACACCGGTAGGCAGTCCGTCCGCCGTTTGGGCGTGATGGGCGGCACGTTCGACCCGATTCATCACGGGCACCTCGTCGCAGCGAGCGAAGTGGCGAACGAATTCGCTCTGGACGAGGTCATCTTCGTCCCCACCGGAAACCCGTGGCAGAAGGAAGGCAAGTCGGTCAGCCCGGCAGAGGATCGCTACCTGATGACCGTCATCGCGACGGCGTCCAACCCGCGGTTCTCGGTCAGCCGGGTGGACGTCGATCGGGAGAAGTCGACCTACACCGTCGACACTCTGCGCGATCTGCGATCGCAGCATCCCAATGCCGAGCTGTACTTCATCACCGGGGCGGACGCGCTCGAGTCGATCCTCACGTGGCAGAACTGGGAGGAGCTGTTCGAGCTCGCCAAGTTCGTCGGCGTCTCGCGTCCCGGGTTCGAGCTCGGCGTCGAACATCTCGCCAACCACCTTCGATCGTTGCCTGCGGGCACTCTCACATTGATGGAAATCCCGGCACTCGCGATATCGTCGACGGACTGTCGACTTCGAGCCGGTGAGAATCGGCCGGTCTGGTACCTCGTACCGGACGGCGTCGTGCAATACATCTCGAAGAGGAATCTCTACAGACCACGAGGCGCTCAGCGTCTCGACGGATCCGTCACCATGTCGGAACCAGCGCCCCAGAAGAAGCAACCGGCAGGGTCGGTCACCAGCGCAATGACCGAGAACCCGAGCCATACGAGTGGGAGTACACCGAAGTGACTGCAACAGCCGAAGCCGCCGAGATGGCGCGGATCGCCGCGCTCGCAGCCGACGACAAACTGGCCGGCGACGTGGTGATTCTCGACGTCTCCGATCAGCTCTACATCACCGATTGCTTCGTCATCGCCTCCGCGCCCAACGAGCGTCAGGTCAACGCGATCGTCGAGAACATCGAGGATCAGCTCCGTGAGGCCGGACACAAGCCGGTCCGCCGCGAGGGCACCAGAGAAGGCCGTTGGGCGCTGCTGGACTACTCCGACATCGTCGTGCACGTCCAGCACAACGAAGAGCGGAACTTCTACGCACTCGAGCGGTTGTGGAAGGACTGCCCGACCATCGAGGTTCCCGGTCTCGGACAGCATCCGGCTCCGGAATCGGAGCAATGATCAGACGGCTCATCCTGCTTCGGCACGGTCAGACGGAATACAACGCCACCGACCGCATGCAGGGTCAGCTCGACACCGATCTGTCCGAGCTCGGACGCAGCCAGGCGAAGACGGCCGCCGCCGAGTTGGCGACGCGTGAGCCGATCAAGATCGTGTCCTCGGATCTGCGGCGAGCGTTGGACACCGCGAACGCGCTCGGAGATGCAGCCGGTGTGGCGGTGTCGGTGGACGAGCGTCTGCGCGAGACCCATCTCGGTCAGTGGCAGGGGCTCACCCACACCGAGGTCGACCACATCGCCCCCCGGTGCGCGACCCGGCCTGGCGCGCCGACGCACCATCGCCCCACCCGGTGGGGAGAGCCGCATCGACGTCGCCCCGACGAAGCGTTCCGCTGGTTCGTGAACTCGCGGCAGGTGTCCCCCGAGTGGGGGTGCCGACGGCA
>NZ_BAOX01000329.1:0-5270 GCF_000813105.1 Rhodococcus sp. BS-15
TCGGCCGCCAGGCCGGCCGATCTGCGCGGTCCACGTGTCCGCTGGGGTGGCCACGCAGAGCCGGGTGACGTACCCAGAACTCGGGCGCGGAGGTCGGGTGACGTCGATGCTTCGAGCCACGGTTCGGTCGGACCGCGACGACCGAGAGTCCCGGTCAGCGCGCGCAGTTCGGCGATGTCCCTGTCGACGGTGGGATCGGATGCTGCGAGCTCGCGTAGCTCGGCGGCCTCGGTGTCGTCGAGGTCGTCGCCGACGGCAGCGGCGATCAGTTCGGCTCGGCGATCGTCTCGGGCGTTCATGCTTCCTCCTGTCCGTCGAGATGGTCTCGCAGCGCCCTCAGTGCGTAGAAGGCGCGAGTGCGCAATGTTCGTACGGCAACGCCCGTCGACTCGGACAGTTCCGCATAGGTGGTTCCCGCCAGGTGCACCGCAACGACGACCTGCCGATGATCGGGAGAGAGAAGGGCGAGCGCGGCGATGATGCGCAGTCGCTCGTCCACGTCGGGACTGGTGTCACGCGAGATCGCGACCGATCGTCGGTCGAGGTCCTCGATCCTTTCCGACGCCGGCTTCGGCATTCTGCTCAGAGACCGTTGGACGTCGACGATCACATTGCGCTCGATGGCGAACAGCCAGGTACGCAGCGCTCCTCGGCTGGGCTCGAATCGGGACCGGGCCCGCCATGCGCGAAGGAACGTCTCCTGGACGCAGTCCTCGGCAAGCGCTCGGTCGCGCAGTGCGTTGACGGCGAAACCGAGCATGGCCGACGCATGCTCGTCGTACGCGGCAGCGACGTCGAAGTGCAGTTCGATCACGCTCCCGATGCTCATGACAGTGACTACGTCGACGGACCCCCGGACGTTCATATCCGAGACTGGAGTATTTCTTTACCGAATTTTGAACATCGTGGCATCGACCGTCGTACACCTCTGCACGGGCTCGCCTGCCCGATACTCCCACGGAAGGCCCACGAGATGACCAGACGCTCGATCACCCGCCCGACCATGTCCGTCCGCGGCACCGCCACCGCAGTCGTCGGCGGCACGGCCGCTGCACTGATGCTGTTCACCGCGGCCCCGGCCGGTGCCGATACCCCCGTTGCCGAACCGGACTCGTTCACCAGCGCGTTCACCGCGATGGCAACTCCCGACCAGGTGGTGAACGGCGACGGTGTCGCCACTCCGGGCCAGCCGGGCGCGACGGGCACGTTCACGCTGCGCATCAATTCCGATCTCGACATCGTCTGCTACGACATCGCGCTCGACGGCGTCACCGGCGATTACATGAGCCCGGCCAAGACCGCCACGCACATTCACGAGGCGGCGGCGGGTGCTGCGGGACCTCCGCGTCTGGCGTTCCCGAACCCGACGCCGATCGGTGACGGCCCACGTTCGAGCACCGGCTGCATGCAGGGACCGTTCACCACCGGCCTGACGCCGGCCGGTGCCGACGCCGACAGTGGAACCGGATTCACGCTGGACCAGATCGAAGCAAATCCGGCGGGCTTCGCGGCCGACACCCACACCGTCGACTTCGTGGCCGGAGCGGTACGCGGACAGCTGACGCAGATTCCGGTCGGCTCCGTCGCCACCGGAGGTGGCGGTTCGGCTCTGGCCGCGGCGTCCGATTCGGCCTCCAGTAATGCGGTGCCCGTCGTCGGCGCGGTTGCCCTCGGCGCAGTAGTCCTGGGTGCAACGGCGATCGCGGGAGTGACGTTGGTTGCTCGCCGCAGCGGAACGGCACGCAGCTGAGATCTCGGCTCCTGGTTGCTGTTACGGCAGTGGTGGTGGTGACGGGCTGTACGTCCGCACCGCCGCCATCTGCCGCACCATCACCACCTGCCGCACCAACACCTACCTCGGTACCACCTGCCGCACCAGCGACCGAGTCCTCGACCGCTGGAGATTTGCCGGGACCGGGCCCGACGGCGGATTTCGCGGCGCAGGCACCGACCCGGCTCAGCGTCGAGGCCATCGACCTCGACGAGCCGTTGATCGGCCTGGGTCTCACCGAGAACGGCGAGATGGAGGTGCCGAGCGACTACGACGACGTCGGGTGGTTCACCGGCGGCGGCAGACCGGGCGTGATCGGTAGTCCTACCGTGCTGGCCGGGCACGTGGATTCCACGACCGGTCCCGCAGTGTTCGATCGGTTGTCGGAGCTTCGACCGGGAGATGTCGTGACGGTGGGGGACGGGACGGGTGGTCGAGTCGACTACCGCATCGATCGGGTCGGCGACTACGGCAAAGTGGAGTTCCCGACGGTGCAGGTCTTCGGGGCGGTGCCCACCGACGAGATCAGGCTGATCACGTGCTCGGGCGACTTCGACGCCTCGGTGGGCAGTTACGAGCGCAACCTCGTCGTCTACGGAGTGCGGCAATAGCCCAGCGTTTTGGAGTTGACGCGGAGTATGTTGTAACCTGAACAACGGTTCGGATCACGAGTGCTCGCACTCCGGTCCAGACCGCCCAATCAAGTTCTACCCAAGACCGTTGGTCACCGCCTTCTCGAAGGATTCACTTCCGGGAGTTGCGCGGTTGAAGGTCCGAGATCGTGTCGGACGGCCCACGCAGGAGAACGAGGTAGGGAACCTGTCTGCAGTCCTCGCGACTGCCTGCTCGTTCACGCCCCGTGTGCTTCTTGCGCCGGGGCGTTCGTCGTTTTCCGGCCCTCTCGCGATCGACACAACTTCCCACGAGAGGAGGCGAAGTATGGCAAAGCCCGAAAAGGTCTCAGCAGTATCGGAGATCACCGAACAGTTCAAGGGTTCGACGGCTGCCGTCGTCACGGAATACCGTGGCCTGTCGGTGTCCGGTCTGACTCAGCTCCGGCGTGCGCTCGGCGAAGGTGCCACGTACTCCGTCGCCAAGAACACCCTGGTCAAGCGCGCAGCGGCCGAGGCAGGTATTACCGGCCTCGACGAGTTGTTCGTCGGACCGACCGCCATTGCATTCATCAAGGGCGAGCCGGTCGACGCAGCGAAGGCCATCAAGGCCTTCGCGAAGGACAACAAGGCCTTGATCGTCAAGGGCGGCTACATGGACGGCGCAACGCTGTCCGTGGAAGAGATCAACAAGATCGCAGACCTCGAGTCGCGCGAAATCCTGTTGGCCAAGCTCGCCGGCGCCATGAAGGGCAACTTGTCGAAGGCTGCAGGCCTGTTCAACGCTCCCGCATCGCAGTTCGCGCGTCTGGCGTTCGCGTTGCAGGAGAAGAAGGCTGCCGGCGCACCCGCCGCAGCCGAGGCACCTGCAGAAACAGAAGCACCGGCGGAAGCTCCCGCCGAAAGCTGATCCGCTGGTATTGGCGTACAGCTCAGCTCCACACCATCAACACCATGCCGCGGATCAGCGGTTAGGTACTTACAGGAAGGACCCGCCACCATGGCGAAGCTCAGCACCGAAGAATTGCTCGACCAGTTCAAGGAGCTCACTCTCCTCGAGCTCAGCGAGTTCGTGAAGGCATTCGAGGAGACCTTCGAGGTCACCGCAGCTGCCCCCGTCGCCGTTGCTGCTGCAGGCGGCGGCGCAGCCCCCGCCGAGGCTGCTGAAGAGCAGGACGAGTTCGACGTCGTCCTCGAGTCGGCCGGCGACAAGAAGATCCAGGTCATCAAGGTCGTCCGTGAGGTCGTTTCCGGCCTGGGCCTGAAGGAAGCCAAGGATCTCGTCGAGAGCGCTCCGAAGGCAATTCTGGAGAAGGTTGCCAAGGACGCAGCCGACGCCGCCAAGGAGAAGCTGGAAGCTGCCGGCGCGAAGATCTCCGTCAAGTAGGACCGCTTCGTTGCAGTCGTGCTTCGTGCTCTGAACGCACGAGCGCAAGAAGGGCCGTTCCCACCTCGGTGGGGACGGCCCTTCTTCTGTTCTCGGACACCGCACGGGGTGCACTGTTGTGATCGATCACGGACTCCTGCAAATCGCGTGACACCGGCCTTGTGCCCCTGTTTACTCGGTTTCGCCGAAGTCCAAAGCATTCCGAAGGGTTTCGGCGGTCATTGTTTGTGGCGTGTCACAGCTTTGTGACGCAGGGACTTGTCACAGTTCTGGCGAGTCGCCGACCGTGTCGCGTGAGATGAGCCACACTGATGCAAGCTCTACAGCCTGACTCGGGGAAGTTCTTACTGGGCGGTAAGCTCCCGTGTCGGTGCGGACACGTGCATGGGATACAGTGACACAACCCACATCCGGGTCGATGTGTACGAATTGTGGAGGTCAGCGTGGGAGTCGAGGTTTCGGTCGAGGGATTGACCAAGTCTTTCGGGGTACAGAAGATCTGGCAGGACGTGACGTTGACCCTGCCGAAGGGTGAGGTCAGTGCGCTCCTCGGTCCTTCCGGTACCGGCAAGTCGGTCTTCCTGAAGTCCTTGATCGGCCTCCTGCGTCCCGAACAGGGCAAGATATTCATCGACGGAACCGACATCCTGCAGTGCTCCTCCCGTGAGCTCTACGAGATCAGGAAGCTCTTCGGGGTGCTGTTCCAGGACGGCGCACTGTTCGGCTCGATGAACCTCTACGACAATGTCGCGTTCCCGCTCCGCGAGCACACGAAGAAGTCCGAGTCCGACATCCGCAAGATCGTCATGGAGAAGTTGGAACTGACGGGTCTGCTCGGTGCCGAGGACAAGCTGCCCGGCGAGATCTCCGGCGGTATGCGTAAGCGCGCCGGTCTCGCCCGCGCTCTGGTTCTCGATCCCGAGATCATCCTGGTCGACGAGCCGGACTCCGGCCTCGATCCCGTTCGCACTACGTACATCTCGCAGACCCTGATCGACATCAACGCCGAGATCGACGCCACGATCCTGATCGTGTCGCACAACATCAACCTCGCTCGGACGGTGCCCGACAACATCGGCATGCTCTTCCGTCGCCAGCTGGTCATGTTCGGCCCCCGCGAGGTGCTCCTGACGAGCGACGAGCCGGTAGTCAAGCAGTTCCTCAACGGAACGATGATCGGTCCGATCGGCATGTCGGAGGAGAAGGACGAGGCGCAGATGGCGCAGGAGCAGGCCATGGTCGACGCCGGCCACCACGCCGGCGGCGTCGACGACGTCGAAGGCATCGTGCCGCAGATGAAGGCCACTCCCGGAACTCCGGTGCGCGAAGCCGTCGGGCGTAGGCAGGAGCGCGTCCGCCAGATCATGCACACCCTGCCGCACAATGCCCAGGTTGCGATCCAGGAAAGCCTCGACACCACCGACCCGGGTCAGCGTTACCCCGCGTATGCAGACCAGCAGCAGGGTTACGACCAGCAGGGATACGACCACCAGGGTTACGA
>NZ_BAOX01000328.1:0-5270 GCF_000813105.1 Rhodococcus sp. BS-15
TGGCCGGATCCGGCCCGACCGCCCCGAGACGTCGTTTGACGATAGAGACCCCCGGCCTCGATCGCGGCCTCGGCGACCGAGGCGCGCATGGTGTCGACGCTGGTGGTCACACCAGCTTCGGCCAGCGCGGCGATGACCGGGACGACGCGCTGCGCTTCGAGAGTCGGATCGATCCGGTCTGCTCCGGGACGCGTCGACTCACCACCGACATCGACGATGTCGACTCCGCGACGATGCATCGCCAGCCCGTGTTCGACGGCAGCATCGACATCGAGGTACCGGCCGCCGTCGGAGAACGAATCGGCAGTGACGTTGAGGACACCCATGACGACGGGTGCCGGGGGGATACTCCGCGCCGGGTTCATCGGGAATCGACCGGTCGCGTCATTTCCGCAGAATCAGGTCCAGAGCTTCCGAACGCGATGCCGCGCTGGACTGCAACAGACCCCGCACCGCGGAGGTGGTGGTGCTTGCACCCGGCTTGCGAATCCCGCGCATGGCCATGCACAGGTGCTCGGCCTCGATCACGACGATCGCACCGCGCGGGTCGAGCTTGCGCATCAACGCGTCGGCGATCTGGCTGGTCAAGCGTTCCTGCACCTGGGGGGCGCTTGGCGTACATGTCCACCACGCGCGCGAGCTTCGACAGGCCGGTGACCTTGCCGCTCTTGCCGGGGATGTAGCCGACGTGTGCAACGCCGTGGAACGAGACCAGGTGGTGCTCGCACGTTGAGAACATGGGGATGTCGCGGACGAGAACCAGTTCCTGGTGCCCCTCGTCGAACGTCGTGTTCAGCGCCGTGTCCGGGTCGGTGTACAGCCCGGCGAAGATTTCGCGGTAGGAACGCGCAACGCGGGCCGGGGTGTCGAGCAGACCTGGACGGTCGGGATCCTCGCCGACGGCGATCAACAGCTCACGCACGGCGGCCTCGGCGCGAGGCTGGTCGAAGACCGCGCCGGTGGCGTAGGCCACTGTCTGTTCCACTGCCTGCTGCTGCGCTGCTGGGACTTCTGCCGAGTCGATTGCCGACTCGTCGGTCCGGTTGACTGACACGAGAACGTACCTCCGGTTGGGCTCCGCGAATGTGACAGCTGGGCCGAACTGCACCTGTTCTTCGCAGAGCAGCTGCGCCGACCTGCAGCACGGTTCGAACGACGGACTGGGCCGACCGAAAGGGTCGACCCAGCCAGCCTAATGATGGACCTAGCGGTACGAACCGCCCGGCCCTTCCCAGCGTTGGGTCCGCGGACCTTCGTCGCCGTCGTCCTCGGCTCGCTCGTCTCGCCGCGAGTCCTCGGACGGGCTGTTCGAGGGACGATCGTCTCCGGGCAGCGGATAGCTCTGCGACGGAGTCGGAACCTCCCAGGTGGGAGCGACGCCTCGGCCGGTGCAGCACCGTCCTGGTTCTGGCCGTACGGGGGCTCGTGTCGAGAGGTTCGACCCTGGTCCCGAGCGTCCGGCCGGAACGGATCCGGCTGATACTGCGGCTGCTGATATTCCGGCGGTTGGTTCGACGGCGGCTGGTTCGACGGCGCAGCGGTGGGCGGTTGATATGCCTGTGGCTGCTGATAGGTGGGGTGCTGTCGGTACGTCGGCGGCTGTCCCTGCGGCGGCTCGTACCGATTCTGGTCCGGTCGATCCGATTCCGGCTGCTCGCGGTTCGGTTGGTTCGCAGCCGGCGGCGTGGTCGGTCCCTGGTAACGGGGAACCGAGGACTGGTCACGCGGGGGCCATCCCGGAGCCGACCATCCGGCCGGGGCACCGTAATCGGGACGCGAGCCCTGGCTTGGACCGCTCGGGCGAGGTTCCTGTCGGCGATAGCCCTCGGAGTATCCGCCCCCGTTGGGAGCACCTCCGTTGACCGGGCCGCCGTAACCTCCGTTGTAGCCACCGCCGTTGAAGCCACCGGTTGCGGGGGCGCTGCGTCGACCACCACCGGTGTTCGGCGCATCGACATCACCATTGGTGGGCGCGCCGTTCACCGGTCCACCGTTCGACGGGGCACCGTTCGACGGAGCACCGTTGGTGGGCGTGCCGTTGGTCGGGGCACCGTTGTATCCGTTGCTTCCGTTCGGGTAACCACCTTGCTCAGCTGCGGCGAACCGGCGTAGCTGGGCTGCGGAAACTGTTGCGGCGGAAGCTGCTTAGGGGCCGGCGGCACCGGAGGCCACGGCTCGCCGCGCTCGGCGGCGAGTTCGCGCGGAGTCTTGACCGGCGGCTTGTCCGAGGGCTTGCGATCACCGAAGTCGTTGAACAAGGTGATGCGCGGCCGCTTGGTGACGCTGTGGAAGATCTTCTCGAGGTCCTTGCGGGTGAGCGTCTCACGTTCGAGCAGCTCCGAGGCAAGGGTGTCGAGCAGGTCGCGGTACTCGTTGAGGATGGCCCACGCCTCGGTGTGCGCCGCCTCGATGAGCTTGCGCACCTCCTCGTCGATCTCGCGGGCGACCTCGTGCGAGAAGTCGGACTGCTGTCCCATCGAACGGCCGAGGAACGGGTCGCCCTGTTCCTGCCCGTACCGGACTGCTCCGAGCTTGCTGCTCATGCCGTACTCGGTGACCATCGCGCGAGCGATCTTGGTGGCCTGGTCGATGTCCGAGGACGCACCGGTGGTCGGCTCGTGGAAGACGAGCTCCTCGGCCGCACGGCCACCCATGGCCATGACGAGACGAGCGATCATCTCCGACCGCGTCATCAGGCCCTTGTCGTCCTCGGGCACCGTCATCGCGTGGCCGCCGGTGCGACCGCGAGCGAGGATGGTGACCTTGTAGACGGGCTCGATGTCGGGCATCGCCCACGCTGCGAGGGTGTGTCCACCTTCGTGATACGCGGTGATCTTGCGCTCGTGCTCACTGATGATGCGGCTCTTGCGGCGCGGGCCACCGACGACGCGGTCCACCGACTCCTCGAGGGACGCCTCGGTGATGACGGTGCCGTTCTCGCGAGCGGTGAGAAGTGCTGCTTCGTTGATCACGTTGGCCAGGTCGGCACCGGACATTCCGACGGTTCGCTTGGCGAGACCTTCGAGGTCGGCGTCCTGGGCAACGGGCTTGCCCGCCGAGTGCACCTTCAGGATCGCCCGACGGCCGGCCAGGTCGGGGGCACCGACCGGGATCTGGCGATCGAAGCGGCCCGGACGCAGCAGCGCGGGGTCGAGGATGTCGGGCCGGTTGGTGGCGGCGATGAGGATGACGCCGGTGCGCTCACCGAAGCCGTCCATCTCGACGAGGAGCTGGTTGAGTGTCTGCTCGCGCTCGTCGTGACCGCCGCCCATGCCTGCGCCGCGCTGACGACCGACGGCGTCGATCTCGTCGACGAAGATGATGCAGGGGCTGTTCTGCTTGGCCTGCTCGAACAGGTCACGCACACGGGACGCACCGACACCGACGAACATCTCGACGAAGTCCGAACCGGAGATGGTGAAGAACGGCACGCCGGCCTCGCCCGCGACGGCGCGCGCGAGCAGCGTCTTACCGGTTCCGGGAGGGCCGTACAGCAGCACACCGCGGGGAATCTTGGCACCGAGCGCCTGGTAGCGCGCCGGGTTCTGCAGGAAGTCCTTGATCTCGTAGAGCTCTTCGACTGCCTCGTCCGCGCCTGCGACGTCGGCGAAGGTGGTCTTGGGCATGTCCTTCGTCAGCTGCTTGGCCTTGGACTTGCCGAAGCCCATGACGCCACCGCGTCCGCCACCCTGCATGCGGCTCATCACGAAGATGATCACGCCGAGGATCAGCACCATCGGGAGGATCAGGAGCAGGAAGGAGCTGAACCAGCTCTCCTGGGTGACGGTGGTGTTGTAGCTGTCCAGGCCCTGCGAGTCGACCTTGTCGAAGATCTGCTCGGACGCGGAGTCCGGATACTTCGCGATGATCTGAGTCTGGTTGTCCGAGGCCTCGTTGGCCTCTTTCAGCGTGAGTCGGATCTGCTGTTCGCGGTCGTCGATCTGCGCGGATGCGACGTTTCGGTCGTCGAGCTGGGCGATCGCCACCGAGGTGTCGACCGTCGTCCAGTCCCGCGTGTCGTTACCGAAGTAACTGAAGGCATAGATCACCAACAGAATGCCGAAAACGATGGCAAGATTTCGTATTACTGTCTTCCGATTCATACAGCTTCAGCCGAGTCGGCCGTGTCCTTTCAGTCCGCTCCCGCGCGCTGGCTGCTCCCTGCCCGCCGGATACTCCAGGCTAGCGCGAGACTCGGACATCTGACTCGCTCATACCTGGCGCTGTGCGTCCACGCACCTGTTTGCGTCGACGCTTCTTCCCCTCCAACGACTGCACTCCCCCGGCAGTTCCCCACCTGATGGGCACCCTATCCGCATCGATGGACCATTGCATACGTCTCGGCGCGGCAATGGTCCATTCACGCGGACGGGGTGGACCGAAGGAACGGACTCAGCTGTAGACCTTCGGATCGAGCAGGCCGATGTACGGCAGGTCCCGGTAGCGCTCGTTGTAGTCGAGGCCGTAGCCGACGACGAATTCGTTGGGGATGTCGAAGCCCACGTTCGCGACCTCCACGTCGACCTTGATCGCGTCGGGCTTGCGCAGCAGCGTCACCACCGACAGCGAGGCAGGTGAGCGGGTCGCGAGGTTGCGCTTGAGCCAGCTCAGGGTCAGACCGGAGTCGATGATGTCCTCGACGATCAGCACGTGGCGTCCGGTGATGTCGCGGTCGAGGTCCTTGAGGATCCGGACGACGCCCGACGACGAGGTGGACGACCCGTAGGAACTGACCGCCATGAACTCGAGCTGCGCCGGAATGGGCAGAGCCCGGGCGAAGTCGGTCATGAACATGATCGCGCCCTTGAGGACGCCGACCAGGAGCAGATCACCTTCCGGTGAGCCTTCGGGATACCGCTGGGCGATCTCTTCTGCGAGTTCCGCAGTGCGTGCTTTGATCTGTTCCTCGGAAATGAGAACCGATTCGATGTCGCCCTCGTACACGGGGTTTCCCTTCATTCGTTCTCCAGGCCGACGCTCAGCCTGCCATGCCGACGCGAGCACACCAACCTGGCGTCGGGCGTTCCTCCTGGCAGCGCGACTCCGCCCTGACCCGTCCACCGTCCGACGAGGGCATCGACGGCCCGGATCTGCCGGTCGGTCAGCGACGTCACACCTCGGCCGAGCAACCATCGGCGCAGTACTCGCCGGCGAACGGCGGGATCGAGCGGGTCGAGCGTCGCGACCTCGAGGTCGGGGGTATCGGCGTCGACGACGGATTCGGCGAGCGCGTCGAGCACCCCGGCCGTCCTCGCGCAGCTGCTCGGCGG